>JAEZZT010000041.1 GCA_023418435.1 Bacillota bacterium
TTACCGTAGTATTTGACATTGTCGGTGCGAATATGATCCTGTTCGCGATAGACTGCTTTGCGGACATTGGCTTGGTAACCCCAATTGTCCAAGTACTGCGTGGTCAGCATTTGTTTCTTGGCCGTAGCGGTCATGCTTTGACTCAGAATGACTTGCGCGATGGCGTAGCCGACCGTATTCGAAGCGGTATTCCAACCATTGTAGGCGGATACACGATACAATAAATTTTCTCGTTTCATTTCTTCCAACAATGTATTGTCCGAGCCGTTGGAGTAGAAAACGTCCGCGATGGAAACCGGAATGTCGCGTTGCATGGCTGCTTCTACCCGGTCGAGGAATTCGCGCGCACTTTTACGCGGCATGGATAGATTTTTGAACGCTTCGGATTCGCCGGTCGTCTTCGTAAGCGGTGTGTTTACTGCCAAGAGGAAATCCGGAATTTCACGTTCCACCACGTGGCCGCCGACGGCACGGATATGCTCCTCAATGGTTTTGCCGATGGGTTGATTTTCGTAATGAGGTACCGTGCTGGCACCGCCGCCCAAGGGATAGATGACGGCAAACGAGGGCTGCAACCCGTGACTCTCCACATAGTATCTGGCGATCAAGAGAAGGCCGAGCTGGTCGGCACCCGGGAAAGAGTCGTAGACACCTTGCGGTAGGGTAGTGGCTTTACTTTCCAAGTAACGACTTTCCAAGGCGGATTGGGAGTAGCCGGAAGTATCGTCGTGTCCCAAACAGAAATAATTGAGGGTGCCATTGGCTGCCAGTTGCAATAGTTCCTCGTTGATTTCATTGTTTTTGGTGCGCCGTGCAAACCAATCCTGCAAGTACTCGATCGGGACCGACAGCGTCAATGAGAGTAGTTTGGCCGACTCTGCCGCCGTCAGGCCTTCCGTATCTTTTTTGTCCTGCCAATAAGCGATTTCATAGATAGTCGGTCCGTAATTGGCATAGTAAAACGGTTCTACCGTACCGCCACTGGCCTTGGGAGAGCGCATGATCGTACCGAAGGCGTAGATGGGGAGTTGTGGATGCTCATGACGCAGGCTGACCAGTTTTTGTAGGCGATTCTGCAAGGTCAAATGGGAGAAATTATGCTTGCGAGAATCGACCAGACCGCCGTAGATCAATGAGTCGGTGGACAAGACCAAGGCATCGGCTTTGCCGGCATTGGTCTCCAACCATTTCCACAATAAATCGGGCGAACCCTGGTAGCCGCTATCCGAAAGCAATTCTTCCGGCGGGGTGAGCACTTGGTAGCCCGCATCCCGGGCCGTATCGACCGTGTAGGCGAAACTGACCGGACGGTTATCTTGAGGAACAAAAAGCACTGTTGCGGCCGCCGCATCCGGACAACTGTAGTACGTGCCGACGAGCGTCAGTGCGGAAATAAATATACCTCGCCATGTATTTTTCATAATAATAACCTCGTTTACTCAATGTACTTAATTGTATTTTAGCGAAATAAAACGCAATTGGCAATTAGCGGCGAGGCCGTGGTAATTGCCAGTGGTAGTAAATGGCCAAGCTCCGAAAGAGAACGACCGTCCCAAAAGCGACCAAAGCGGCCCAGTCCCATAGATCGATATAGCGCATGAGACAGTAGCCGAACCCGCCGGCCAAAGAAGCGGATGCATAGACATCGCTGCGGAAGACTGCCGGAATGCGCAAGGCGCTGATATCGCGAATCACGCCCCCGCCACATGCGGTAATGAGTCCCAAGACGATGGGCAGGAGAAATCCGGAATGAGGGTCCGCATGAAAGCCGACGGAAGCTCCCGTCACCGTAAATGAGGCTAGACCGATGGTGTCGGCAACGAGATAGAGACGCAGCCCCATTTTTCCGCGACGGGTATGTCGTCTTATTTTGGCGGATGCAAAAAATAAGATACAGACGGTCAATAAAGAAACCACTATATAAGAGGGATCGCGCAATGCAACAGGAGGCGTATTGCCCACCAAAGTGTCGCGGATCATACCGCCGCCGACCGCAGTCGCCAATGCCAGCATGGCAACACCGAAAATATCCATGCGGCGTTGAATCCCCACCAACGTACCTGAAATCGCAAAAGCGATCGTTCCTAAGTAATCAAATATAAGCCAAAGCATAGTTCACCTCGGTTGTTATTATACCATGGTCGCACTTCTTCGAGGATGGAATATGCTACAATATATAATAGGTAGTAATAAAATTTTGAGGAGGAATTATGAAGTACAAAGTAGGAGAAAATATCTTCGGATTTGTAGTCGATAAAACGGAACATATTGATGAGATCAATGCAGATGCGTATTTATTGACACATGAAAAGACAAAAGCAAAATTAATTTACTTAGGCAATAAAGATGATAATAAAGTATTTTCGGTGACATTCAGAACGCCACCGCATAATTCTACCGGTGTGGCTCATATTATCGAGCATTCCGTGCTTTGCGGTTCGGACAAATTTCCGCTGAAAGAACCCTTTGTGGAGTTGGTCAAAGGGTCATTGAACACCTTTTTGAATGCGATGACGTATCCGGATAAAACGATGTATCCGGTGGCCAGTCGCAATGCACAGGACTTTCATAACTTGATGGAAGTGTACCTGGATGCCGTCTTTTATCCGGTGATGCGCGATGATCATCGGATATTGATGCAAGAGGGCTGGCATTACGAGGTGACGGATCCCGCACAACCGATCATTTACAAGGGAGTTGTCTACAACGAGATGAAAGGGGCTCTTTCTTCCCCGGATGATATATTGCAACAGAGGGTGATGGAAGTGCTGTTCCCGGACACCACTTACGGTGTGGAATCCGGTGGGGACCCGGACCATATTCCGGATCTTACTTTTGCCGAATTCAAAGAGTTCTATGAAACGCATTATCATCCGTCCAATGCGTACTTTTTCCTCTATGGAGACATGGATATCGAGCAGACCTTGGAATTTTTGGACAAGGAATACTTGGCTCGGTTCTCTTATCGGGATATTGACAGTTCCATTGCGACGCAGGCGGCACCGACTGAACGAAAGATTGAAACGTTCACTTATGGAATCAGTCGGGAAGAGCAAACGAAGCAAAAGACTTTGCATGCCATTGACACGGTATTGCACGATACGATTACGCCGGCGGAAGCATTGGGCATGTCCGTGTTGAACTATGTGTTGTTGCAAATGCCGGGCGCTTTATTGAAAGAGAAATGGGTGGAAGCCGGTGTCGGTGCGGATGTATCGGGCGTATTTATCGAGAGTCTGAAACAGCCCGTGTGGCATATTGAAATAGCCGGCTCTGAACCGGAAAAGCAAAAAGATTTGGTACGGATCTGGGATGAAACATTGGTGCAATTGTGTACCGAGGGCATTCCGGCGGAACGATTGGAAGCGGCGCTCAATCGAATCGAGTTCACCTTGCGTGAAAATGATTTCCAAGGACGTCCGAAAGGTTTGTTTTACAATATAAAAATGATGAATTATTGGCTCTATGATCGTGAACCTTTACAGGCCTTGCGTTATGAGCCGGTTTTGGCTCGTTTGCGCGCCGGTTTGACGGACGGATTCTATACGGATTTGTTGTGTCGAATGGTGCAAAAGAATTCCCATCAAGCGGTGGTCACTTTGCGTCCGCAACCCGGCTTGGCGGAAGAAAAAGAGCAGGAAACTGCAGCAGCGCTTCAGGAGTTGAAAGAATCGTTGACGCCGGACGAATTGACTCGTTTGCAGGAAGAAACAGCGGCTCTGCAAGCTCGTCAGCAGGAAGTGGATTCTGAGGAAGCATTGGCCAAGATTCCGCTTCTGACGAGACAAGATTTGCCGCAGCAGGTGGAAAAAGATGTCCTGCAGGCAGCTCAAGCGGAAGAGGTACGTCTCTATCATTATGAGGGAGAAAGTCGCGGGATTCTGTATACGAATTTGTATTTCTCCATACCGCAGCTCACGCAGGAAGAGTACTTTCACTTGGTGCTTTTGACCGAGTTGTTGACTCATGTGGGAACGGAACGATACTCGCACGCGCAACTCGCTCAAGCCATCGATTTCCACACCGGCGGTATTGCGGTCGGATTGGCGGATTTCCCGCATTACCTGACTGCCGATAAGCACCAACCCTTTGTGAAGGTCAGTGCCAAAGCATTGCAGGCGGAAAGCGCTGCATTATTCGATCTTCTAGATCAAATCATCAATAAGAGCGTTTTCACGGATGTACAGAGAATCAAAGATTTGGTGGCGGAACGCAAAACCTCTTGGGATATGGAAGTGTTCCGACGTGGACATACATTGATGATGAATCGCGTGCTTTCCTATGTCGGCGAAGCGGATCGTTTCCGTGATCTCAACGAGCTTTCCTATTATGAATTTTTGAGTCGGGTAGTGACGTTGCCGATTGAGGCGACGATTGCCAAATTGCAGGAGCTGGTACCGAAAATCTTTTGTCGCGCGAGGATGATTTGTCAGACGGCCGGTACTGCGGAGGATCGACAAGCGGCATTGGCAGCTTTGCCCAAGTTGGTCAATGACATGCCGATCGGAGAAACGGTCGCAAATTGGCAGGATCTGGGACTCAATCAGGGCAATGAGGCATTTATCAGCGTCGGCAAGGTGCAGTATGTGGCGCAAGGCGGCAATTTTGGAGAGGTTCGTCAAGGCATGGGGGCATTGCGCGTGTTGGAATCCATCTTGCGCTATGAGTACCTGTGGCAACAGATTCGTGTCCTGGGAGGTGCTTATGGAGCCTTTGCGCAATTTGCCAGCAATGGCAATGCCGTGTTCTGCTCGTATCGGGATCCCAACTTGATGGAGACCTTGGAGGTCTATCGGAAGATGCCGGATTGGATTGCCGATTTCGCCGTCACGGAAAGAGCCATGACGCAATATGTTATCGGTACTTTGGCGCCGACACAGATTCAATATACGTTGCCGATGCGCGCCAATCGAGCCATGGGACATTTGTTCACGGGAATTACACCGGAGTACAGACAGCAAACTCGTGATGAGATTATTTCCTGTACACCGCAGGATATTCGTGCCTTGGCACCTCTCATAGAAACGGTGATCGCACAGAACTATATTGCCGTCATGGGCGGGGCAAATAAAATCAATGAGCATCGTGACCTGTTTCGGCAGGTGATTACACTTGGCCAATAAGTATAGAGGACGGTTTGCCCCCAGCCCGACGGGGTACATGCACTTGGGAAATTTGTGGGTGGCGGTCATTTCATACTGCGCCGCTCGACAAGCCCAAGGGAGCTGGATACTTCGTATCGAGGATATTGATCGGGGAAGATGTAAAGAAGAATATAGCCGAGCCATTTTAGAGGATCTCCGACGTTTGGGTTTCCGTTGGCGTGAAGAAAACTCGCAACCGGGCGAGACGATTTTTTATCAAAGTGAGCATCTGAGCCGCTATGGTGCATGGTTGAAACGATGGCGAGAGGAAGGGAGAATATATCCCTGCAGTTGCAATCGCTCACGCTTGCAAAAGATTGCATCCGCGCCGCATCGGGGGGAGCAAAAGCCCATTTACGATGGTCACTGCCGAGAACGGCAATTGGCGGATGAGCATGACCGCGTGGCCTGGCGCTGGCGTGGTGAAGATGAAGAAATAAAATATCGGGAAGTCGGTAAGGGTTGGCAAAAGACCATGTTGCGTGCCGGCTTGGATGATGTGATTTTGCAGAGGTCACAGGGCTGT
>JAEZZT010000101.1 GCA_023418435.1 Bacillota bacterium
CTGCAAGCGATCTACGCCATGCCGGCACGCCATCGCGAATACTTGGAAACGGCCGCCCGCCTGCATGATACGGGCATGATGATCAACTATTACAGCCACGCCAAGCACAGCGCTTATCTCATCGCCAATGCCCCCATCTACGGGATGACGCATCGAGAGCAAGCCATCTGTGCCTTGATCGCCGGCTTCCAGGACGGTATTTCCAACAAGCTGACCCGTTTCGCCACCTACTTCCAACTATTGGAGGATGATGATATTGAAACGGTCAAACGGCTCTCGTTGCTCTTGGCACTTGCCAAAAACTTGGATCGCACGCACGACCAGGGTATCGCCGACTTGCACCTGAGCCAAGAGGATACACAGGCCGTCTTGCATCTGACTGCACGTGACAATGACGATATCCCCTTGATCGAAACCGCTTTGGCGCCCCATGTCAAATTATTCCCACGCTATTACGGAGTCCCGCTTCGTCTCTGTTGGGATATAGATTCACGAAACACATAAAGGAGAACACATGACAGATTTTCACAGCTTGGGCATTACCGCCCCGGTTCACACCTATTTATACGAACAAGGAATTCGTGTCCCCACCGACATTCAGGTGCAGGCCATTCCCGCCATTTTCCGCGGTCAGGATATCTTGGCCCACAGTCGCACGGGCACGGGCAAAACGCTTGCCTTTCTCTTGCCGCTATTGCAACGGATTCGACGCGATGAAAACAAAGAACAAGCACTGATTTTGACACCGACCAGAGAGATTGCCCGTCAGATTTACGAAGTAGCACGCCCCTTGGGCACATTGTACGGCGTGGATATTGTCGTGCTGACCGGCGGCGCCACATTGGAAAACCAATTGCAAAAACTGCAGCGCCGTCCGCATGTAGTCATCGGCACTCCCGGACGTATTCTGGACCATCATCAACGCCACGAGGACAAAGGAGATAGCGGTAGTGCATTGCATCTCAGTTCCGTGCGAACCGTCGTACTCGATGAAGCGGACCAAATGCTCGCCATGGGATTTCTGGGCGAAGTCAGAGCCTGCATCGATGCCACAGCAAAATCTCGCCAACTCCTCTTGTTTTCCGCTACCTTGCCGGTAGAGATCCGCAAACTCGCACGCTCTTACATGAAACAAGCGCTCTCTCTCAATGCGGACGGAGGAAGCATAATCTTAGATGAAATCGAGCAACGAATTTATACCGTTTCTGAAGAAAAAAAGACTGCACTTCTGATCGAACATCTCCAACAGATGAACCCCTACTTGGCAATCGTTTTCACGAACACCAAGGATCGGGCCCAAAAACTGATGTATGAGTTGGCACAAGCCGGATTTGATGTAGAGGGGATTCATGGTGATATGTCGCAAGGAGCTCGTAATCGCGTATTGCGTGAGTTTGCCAAAGGGCGTTTTCCGATCTTGGTCGCGTCCGATATTGCGGCGCGCGGTATTGATATCGAAGGTGTCAGCCATGTCTTCAACTACGACGTGCCGAGCGACACCGACTACTACATCCACCGCATCGGCCGTACGGGTCGTGCCGGCCGCACGGGGCTGGCCTGCACCTACGCGACACCGCACGATGCTGCTCGCTTGCGCCGCATCGAGGCGCGCATCGAGCAACCACTTCTAAAGTACGATCGCGACGGCAATGTCAAAGTCAAAAAGCCGTCCCCCAAACGCAAGAAAAAAGTACTCTTGCCGGGGCAGTATGCGCCGACAAAAGAAAAAGCACACAAGATCCAACATGGCGGTGCCAACACCAAAGCACGCAAAAAATCCACCACCACGGAGCGCAAGCGCAAAAACAAACGGGGCAAACGCCATCGCTGAGGAGCAACTATGAAAACACTTTCCTTACCTGAACTGCAAGCAATACTGCTGCGGGACCTCATCGCTTTCGATACCTATTGTCGCAAGCACGACATTCGCTATTCTCTTTGTGGCGGCACTTTAATCGGTGCCGTCCGTCACGAAGGGTTCATCCCCTGGGATGATGATACGGATGTCATGATGACCCGCAGCGAATACAACAAATTGACGGACTGCTGGTTGGAAGATCCGATCCCCGGATACTGTCTATTGACCGATCGCACCGCCAACCCCTTCTATGCCGGTGAAAGCGGTAAATGGTATGCTGAGGATACCGCCCCCTCCCAACCGCAAGCAGAAAATGATATCGGCATATTCATGGATATTTTCATTGCGGACGGTCTTCCGGACCAGGGTGCGGAGGAATTTTTCCGCGCCACTCATCGCTATGGTGCCCGATACCACACATTGCGCAAGCGCAAAGGTCGTCCCCTTTGGGAAGTATTGCGCGTTATCCCTCTTTTCAATCCGCAATATTGGTATCAAAAAATGCAGCATAATTTGCAGCAACATCCGGACACAACAGCCACTACCCTCGCACTTATCTTGGGCAGTACGAAAAATTTCACGAGGGAGTGCATTCCCAAATCCTATTTCGATCATTTCATCGAGCTGAATTTCGCCGGACATTCATTCCCGGCAATCGCCGACTACGATGCCTACTTGCGCCATTATTACGGAGACTATATGCAACTTCCTCCGGAAAATGAACGACTTTCCTACCACACAAAAAATCACATATTGAAACAATAAAGCTACGGAAATTCCGTAGCTTTATTGTTCTGCGGCTAAGCGGCAGATCTTCTCATATTGCTCTTGATTGTCCATTTCTGCGGCCAAGTGGCGCTCAATTTCAATCGTATACACCGGCAATTCTTCATATAATTCGGTCGGTATCGTATCCCAATAACCTTTCGGATCCAAATAATCCCGTTCCGTCAATTTGCTGAACTCTTGGCGAATCCGCCTGCCCGCCGAAGCCGTCCAATAGGAAATCCCCAACAACGACGGCAGCCGAGCATCCGTGACGGTCATCTCCGTCACACGCCCCTCATCATCGACCACCGTCACCCATTCGGCTCCTTCCTCCTCCCGACGCACGAGATAGTAGCAGCTCTCATTTCCCGGCAACGGCAAGTCACCTAAAATCACGACATCGCCATCAATCACCAGTGTATCGCCCAAATGCTCCACGGCAAGCGACATGGAATGCACATTATTATACTTTTTATAGTCCGGATTATCGATCAAATCGACATCGTACTTCTCTTTCAAATAGTAAAACCGTTCTGCCATATGACCGATGACGATATGGATTTCCCGAACACCGATTTTGTGCAAAAAACGGATCGTTCGCTCCAGCCCCGGAACGCCATTGACCGGCAACAAAGTCTTGCTCTCCGCCGTCGTCATTTCATGAAACCGCGATCCCAATCCGGCCGCTAAAATAATTGCATTCATTCTCTCACCTACTTCGCCATTGCCGATACCACTCACTGATCGGCGCCACCGTCCACATCGATCCCAACATCACGCCCAACGCTGCCAAGATCGTGAACCAAGTCGGCCATTCTCCTAAAAACACAGCACTGAAAAACACTGCCCACGCCGTATACGAAATATTGAGACCCATACCACGAATCGGTCCCAACGAGTGAATCGCTCGATAATAAAATGTATAACTCAATGTACCTACGGCTGCAGTCATGGCAATCCATGCCCACCATCGCCAGTCCAGCCATAGCAAGCACTCCGTGTACCATGCTCCGAATAGCGGCAACACTACCGCCATATAGAAGAGCGCTGAAATGCTCTGCCTCATCAACAACGCCAGTGCCGGATCCAGCTCTTTGGCAAAACCGTACGAGCACCAGACACACTCGGCACCCCATCCGATCGCACAAAGCACACCGAGTGCCAATCCATACATATTCCACTCGCCATCGGCGCCGCCGGACAATAACATCGTCGCCCCGACCGCCAACAAGGTCCCCAGTCCCATATGCCGGCGGAAACGATCTCTGCCGAAAAGTACTGCCAACCAAACGCCCAAGGCCGGATACAGTGCCGACACCAAAGCCGTATGTGCCGCTCCCATCCGTTCAATCGCCAGTACATAACAACTCATACCCACCGGCCCGCCACATAGCGACGCCGCCAACATGATCCGCAAATCCCGTGCGGATAGTTGTCTACGGTACGTACTCACTTGCCGGCGAGCGATAGCCACCAACCACAACCAAGCCGCCGAGCACGCATCATGCAACGCCGTTACCGCCAAGGCCAATACCATGGCACTGCTCCATACGGCCAAGGCGGAAGCTCGGTCAAGTACGGAACCCAGCAATACCGCATCCAAGCCCCAAAACAAACCGGAAAGTATACCAAAAGAAATTCCTTTGGAATAATGGCTCATCTTTGCAACTCCTCAAATAAACGTTGCGCCTCGTACAGTCTTTTACGTCCGTAATCTCCGTAAAAGACGCCATGCTTTTCTTTCAACAAAGTCCATACGAACCACAGCATATGTTGCAACCATTCATAAATCAATATTTTCTCTCTGGCCACGGAAGAAACCGATCCTTCGTAATAATAGGACAAAAATTTCTCCCTTACGTCTACCGCCAATCGACATTCTCCCATGAAAGACGCCAAATCCCACGCCGGATCATTATTAGCGGAATACTCCCAATCCAGCAAGTACAGTCTATCTTCCGTGCGCAACCAATTCTCCGGCACCAAGTCATTGTGACAGGGACAACATTCCACGCCCAACTCTGCCAAGCGTTTCAATATCGCAGGCATGCCGGCCAATAAATCAGGCCAAATCGGATACAACTTCGTATCAATTTCTCCGCAACCACGTATATACAAATCAAATTCATTCCGGTACTCGATCTCACGTTGCATCACCAAGTCACTTTGATGTAATTTGCGCAAAATTTGTGCGACACTTCGCAGAATATCGTCCTCGGCGACCGTACTTGCTTGCAACGTTTCCGCAGCGGCTACATATTGACTGATTTTCAGCCCGTCTTGACCAAAATATAGTACTTGCGGATGCCAGCCTTGTCTTTCCGCCAGCAACGTATGCGCCATTTCCACCCTTCGATCAATCATGCATTCCGTACCTTCTCCCGGACAGCGTACCACCACTTTCCCCACAGGTGTAACACATGCATAATTTTTATTGGTCAAACCGCCTATACGAGAGATTTCTGCTACTTGCTCCGGCAAAATATCCAATGCTTGAGCTACCATTTGTCGAATAGCTAAAAGATCCTTCATCAATGCACCTCTGATATTAACCATGTTCCATTCTTGTAGCAATATTTATTATTTTACTATAGAATTTTCTTTTTTACCATTGATAGAATTCATTCTTGATTTTTATAAAAACTTTTCCTATGATAAACTTGACATAAATAGGATAAAATCTATCAAATAATTAGTATAAAGGAGCAACCATGTTTCCACATCGAGTCGTTACACTAAAAAAATCCCCTCACAGACAAGAGTATATGTCAAAGGAATTGAATCAAAAGCTAAATATAGAGCCGCATTTCTACTATGGAGTAGATGGCAGCCTTCTGACCGAGGAAGAGTTGTTCGAAATTTGCAAAGATAATAATATTTTGACCCGCGGAGAAGTAGGCTGTCTTCAAAGCCATTTGGGGATATATCAGGAAATGATTGACAAAAATATTCCTTTTATGTGGATATTCGAAGACGATCTATTGTTGGACAAAAATTTTTCCACAGTTCTTCCCGTAATTGAAAAATTTGCCAATTCTATCCCCCAAGATGAAGCGGCTGTATTTTTTCCTGGTACTCAATATGAGTATTTAAATAAAGAGTTGGAAATTTCAGAAGGCCTCGCTATTTATTCAACACAATATGGTATCGGTACTGCTTGTTATCTCATCAATTTAGCCGCCGCTAAAGAACTGCTACGAGTACAACAACCGGCTAAATGGCCCATTGATATTTGGAAATTTTATTACTACTTGGGCCTAATAAAAATCTATGCGTTAAATAAAGACCTCTATACCACTTCAAATCAGTTTTCATCTGTCATCGACCAGACTGGCAAAAGAAAACATTCTCTAAAAAACGTTTCCAAGCGCAAAATTCTTTTTTGGCAAGCTATCTTACAATCTTCTGCTCCTATCGACAACTTATGTCGGTATATATACTGCAAATTACGCAAATATTTTCTTGCCAATAAAGCACATTAAAACTCTAATAAAATTACTAAACAATTATTCATAGAATAAAAAGTTCATCAAAGTCTTTAAAGGATATCACTGCTTTATTCATTGGCACTGCTTTTTCTATTGGCTACAAACCTATTACAATAGATACATTTGCCCACGGTAAGAATGAAAGTAAGAAAAAATAGACTTAGCCTCGCTATACTGAATAG
>JAEZZT010000111.1 GCA_023418435.1 Bacillota bacterium
TAATTACCCTATTTATAGTCTAGCACAAGAGAAAAAAGTAATCAAATTAAAACCCTTTAAAATAGCACAATAGATAATAGACTTCGTTGTTTATAGAGGATGCATAGACGAGTGGGACTTATACTAGTTAGTAATGAATGGTAGCAATGAACCACTAAATCAAAAAATCATTGATAGCCCTAATAACTAAAAAATCTTAGTAGTCGGGAATATCCAAATGAGTTATGGAATTAACCAATCCTTTATCAGGCAGGCTTATAAAAAAGAACATCCTACTCTAGGATGTTCTTTTTGTCATTCATCGTAACATAGCCGGAACTAATTCAAATAAAATGGAGCGGGTGAAGGGAATCGAACCCTCGTAGCCAGCTTGGAAGGCTGGAGCTCTACCATTGAGCTACACCCGCAGATGGTCGGAGCAGCAGGATTTGAACCTGCGACCCCTTGGTCCCGAACCAAGTGCGCTACCAAACTGCGCTATGCCCCGATGACAACAGATATTATAACAAATAAAAATTCACTTGTCACGTGTTTTTTGAAAAAATTTTTATTGAGTTTGGGAAAGTGGATTTAAAGTTTTGAGCCGTAGCGGAATACATATTATAATAGATGCAGAAGGGAGAGCAAGATGGAAACAAAAGATCTGATCTCGGAATATCGTACGGCAGCAAGTGAATATTTGCGTTGGTTGGAAACGGCCAAAGATAGATTCGGCGAAACACCTGCTTTGGGTGCTGTCCTGGAAGAGATGTGGCAAGGCGCCAATTTGTACGGCTGGATGTCGCAAAAAGGTTTGTATGATTATCGAACTAAGTTGGATCCGGAAATCTGGCGGGAGATTTGTCGCCGGTATGTCCGCCAACAGGAGCAATTGACTGCAATAGCGGAACAGGGACACTTGGCGGAACAGGATCGCGTTGAATGGCAACGCATCGCCGAGCGTTTGACCTACTACCACGAGGCGTTGACGAAAGCGGCGGAAGATTGGTTTTATCAAGAGGATTTGCGCCGCAAGAGAAAGGCGCAGAAGGGATGCCTGGGATTGTTCGGAGGTACTCTTGTCGTCATCTTGGCACCGTTGATGTGGTGGCTGTATTGACAGTTTTATTTGTGAGATTCTTGTGTTATAATTGGTATACGTAAGCAGAGGAGGTAACGGAGATGGCAAAACATATTCGAACGCTCAACACTGTGTCTTTGCAGAAAACGGCAAAATATGGCGGCTGTGGCGAATGCCAGACGTCCTGCCAATCGGCCTGCAAGACGAGTTGCACGATCGGCAACCAAGTGTGCAAGCAACAGGAACGGCAATAATCTGCTGAGAGTCCTCCGCCGTAGGGTGGGGGTCTTTTTATTTATGGGGTGAAGGACATGACGGATAAACAGGCGGTACGTCCGCTGATTCATAAATTTTATCAAAACGGCGTCTATATCGTAATGGATGTCAATAGCGGTTGTGTGCATTTGCCGGATCGCTTGACCTACGAATTGTTGGATACTTATGACGGTACCAACCCGGAAGAAGCCTTGCAGGCGATGCAGCATTATCCGCAAGAGGAGGTACTCGAGGCCATTGCGGAGGTGGATGAATTGATCCGCCAGGAGGTGCTTTTTGCGCCGATGGATGATACCTTCCAAGTGGCATTGGACGAACGGCCGATCATCAAGGCGCTATGTTTGAATGTGGCACATGATTGCAATTTGCGCTGTCAATACTGCTTCGCCGGCCAGGGCGGCTATGGTCGCTGGCGCGAATTGATGAGTTTTGATGTGGCAAGGCGAGCGGTGGATTTTCTGATTGCACATTCCGGGCCGCGCCAGCATTGCGAAATTGACTTTTTCGGTGGCGAACCGCTCATGAATTTCCATGTCGTGCAACAGACGGTCGATTATGTCCGGCGAATGGAAAAGAAACATAATAAAATATTCAAGCTGACTTTGACTACGAATGGTATGTTGCTCGACGAGAAAAAAGTACAATATTTCAATGATAATCATATCAGCTTGGTGCTGAGCTTGGACGGCCGCAAGGATGTCCATGACAAAATGCGTCCCGGCGTTCACGGAGAAGGCACGTATGATGTGATTCGCGATCATATCGATCATGCCGTGCATCACCGCAATGGCGAGGAATACTATGTTCGCGGAACATTTACTTCGCAGAACTTGGACTTTACGACGGATGTATTGGATATGGTGGATCAGGGGTTCACGGAATTGTCCATGGAGCCCGTGGTCGGTGAAGATGACCGCTTTGCCATTCGAGAAGAGCATTTGCCGCAAATATTTGCGGAGTATGAAAAGCTCGCCGAAGCATACTTGCAGAGGCATAGAGAAGGTCGCCCGTTTACGTTTTTCCACTTCAATATGGATTTGTATCGGGGGCCCTGCATGCAGAAACGTTTGCGGGGATGCGGTGCCGGTCATGAATATATGGCGGTAGTACCGAATGGGGATATTTATCCCTGCCATCAATTCGTAGGACGCGAAGGATATGTGATAGGCAATGTCTTTACGGGGCTTTCCGATATGCAGAGTCCACGGGAGTTCCGAGAAAATCACGTGCTTCACAAGGATACCTGCATTGATTGCTGGGCGAAGTTCTATTGCTCCGGGGGTTGTCATGCCAATAATGAAACCTTTGCCGGAGATATCCATGTACCCTATGATGTCAGTTGCCAGATCCAAAAGAAACGCATTGAATGTGCCTTGATGATTCAAGCAAAATTGGCGCTGGAAGAAGAGGACGACGGCAACGAATCAATGGCCAAAGAAGCATAGAAAAGGAGCAGGAAATATTTCCTGCTCCTTTTTATTTCTGTGTCAAGACCGCTTCGATGAAGCCGTAGAAAAGCGGATGAGGATTGTTGGGCCGCGATTTGAATTCCGGATGGAATTGGACGGCCACGAAAAACGGATGATCCGCCAATTCGACGATCTCGACCAAGCGTTCGTCGGGGCTGGTACCGGAAAGAATCAGTCCGGCTTCCGTCAACTGGCTGCGATAGGCGTTGTTGAATTCATAACGATGACGATGGCGTTCGTAAATGATTTCTTCGCCATAGAGTGCTTTCGCCCGGCTGTCGTTCTTGAGCTTGCAGGGATACAAGCCCAAGCGCATCGTGCCGCCCTTGTCCTCTACATCGACTTGATCGAGCATCAGGTCGATAACCGGACAGGTGCTGTTTTCGTCGAATTCGGTGGAATATGCATCGGTCAGACCGCAGACGTGACGGGCAAATTCCATGACCGCACATTGCATGCCCAAGCAGAGCCCCAAGTACGGGATTTTATTTTCACGCGCGTAGCGAATGGTGCGAATCTTGCCTTCGACACCGCGGGAGCCGAAACCGCCCGGAACCACGATGCCGCTCACGCTGGCAAAGAGTTTCTCGAGGTCGGTGTTTTCGTCGATTTCTTCCGAGTCGATCCAATGAATGCAGACTTTGCGATTGAACGCATAGCCGGCATGGTCCAAGGATTCCACCACGGATAAATACGCATCATGCAGAGCCACGTACTTGCCGACCAAGGCGACATGAACCTCACCTTGCGGATGCAACATATTGGTAACCATGTCCTGCCACGCAGTCATATCGCAGGGGCGATCTTCCAAGCCCAATTTGCGAATGGCGATGCGATCCAAACCTTCGGCTTGCATCAACAACGGCACTTCATAGATGCTTTCGGCCGTGCGATTTTCAATGATGGCGTCCACGTCCACATCGCAGAAGAGCGCGATTTTCTCTTTCATTTCCTGGGAAATATCATGTTCCGTACGGCACACGATAATATCCGGCTGAATACCGATACTGCGCATTTCTTTAACACTGTGTTGAGTGGGTTTTGTTTTGAGCTCGCCGGAGGCTCCGATGAAAGGCAACAAGGTGACGTGAATATAGAGTACGTTTTCCTTTCCGATATCTTTTTTGACTTGGCGAATGGCTTCCAGGAAGGGCTGGCTTTCGATATCGCCGACGGTGCCGCCGATTTCCGTGATGACCACATCGGCATTGACTTCTTCGCCCACGCGGAAGACCTGCTCTTTGATGGCATTCGTCACATGCGGAATGACTTGCACGGTGCCGCCCAAGTAATCGCCTTTGCGCTCTTTGGAGATGACGTT
Organism: Bacillota bacterium; assembly: GCA_023418435.1. Taxonomy (GTDB): domain Bacteria; phylum Bacillota; class Negativicutes; order Veillonellales; family Negativicoccaceae; genus JAEZZT01. The sequence goes on from JAEZZT010000111.1 coordinate 4,127, forward strand.
CATGTAAATTTTACCGCTGGTGACATTGGAGCGTTTGCCGAGATTGATGTCGATAAAACGTTCATAATGCCCCAAATCGAGGTCGGTTTCCGCGCCGTCATCGGTGACGAATACTTCCCCGTGCTGGTAGGGGCTCATCGTACCCGGGTCGATGTTGAGATAGGGGTCAAACTTCTGAATGGTAACCCGATAGCCGCGGTTTTTCAAGAGGCGGCCGAGGGAAGCGGCCGTAATGCCTTTACCCAAGGAAGAAACAACTCCGCCGGTTACAAAAATATACTTTGTCATGTGGCCTCCTTTACATGCGCTCCGGAGCGCTGATACCTAAAATACCGAGTCCATGTGCCAACACATACCGCACGGCAGTGACCAATCCGAGACGAGCCTGCTGGCGAGCCTCATCGATTCCAAGGATACGGCATTGCTTGTAGAAATGATGGAAATCACCGGCGAGCTCATACAAATAACGAGCTACCCGATGAGGAGCACGATCACGTGCTGCCAGGGCGATGAGCTTTTGATATTCGCCCATCCGTTTGATCAGGGCCAATTCGGCCTCGTCGGTCAACACCGAGAAATCGGCTTGATCGACATGATCCACTGAGACTCCCGCTTCCTGTGCTTGACGGAAAATGCTGTGGATCCGTGCATGTGCATATTGAATATAGTACACGGGATTGTCATTGCTATGCGATTTGGCCAGTTCAATGTCGAAGTCCAGCTGACTGTCCAGGGAACGCATGATGAAGAAGTAGCGAGTGGCATCCACGCCGACCTCATCGACCAGTTCCCGCAAGGTAATGGCCGTACCGGCGCGCTTGCTCATTTTAACGCCTACGCCATTGCGCAATAGGCTGACCATTTGCAACAACTGAATCTCCAAGCGGGACGGATCGTATCCGAGAGCCTGCATGGCAGCCTTGACTCGTGCCACATAACCGTGATGATCGGCGCCCCAGATGTTGATCAATTGTTTGAAGCCTCGCTCGTACTTGTTGCGATGGTAGGCAATGTCGGCGGCAAAGTAGGTACCGATGCCGTTATCGCGGATGACGCAGCGATCTTTGTCATCGCCGTACTTGGTCGTGTCCAACCAGAGACCGCCGTCTTTTTCGTAGAGCTCGCCGCGTTCCTTGAGCTCTGCACAAGCTTCCTCAATCGCTTCGGGATGCAAGGTGCGTTCGCTGAACCAGCGATCGAACTCCACGCGGAACTCCGTTAAGTCCTTGCGCAGTGCCGCCAATTTTTCTTTCAAGGCGCGTTCTTTGAAAATAGAGAGACGCTCGGCATCCGCTACATGCAAGTATTTATCTCCGTCGGCATCGATAATGGCCTGTGCCGTTTCGATAATATCGGGACCGCGAAACCCGTTTTCCGGAAACTCGACCGTTTCGCCGAGCAATTCACGATAGCGGGCGTCCACGGAGAGTGCCAAATTGTCGATCTGATAGCCGGCATCATTGATATAGTATTCCGCTTGCGTATTGTAACCGGCTGCCCGGAATAAATTGACCAATGCCGAGCCGTATGCCGCTCCGCGACCATGTCCGACATGCAAGGGGCCGGTCGGGTTGGCGCTGACATATTCGACTTGGACGGTATCTTCTTCCCGCAGAGGTTGATTGCCGAAATTTTCGCCTTTGGCCAAGATGTCTTTCAATACCGCGTAGACGGCTTCGTTGGCCAAGTACATATTGATGAAGCCGGCGCCGGCAATTTCCGCGCGTTCGATCAACGGCGTATCCAAGTGCCGGATAATGGCCTCCGCAATCTGGCGTGGCGCACGGCGTGCTACCTTGGCGGATTGCATGGCCAAGTTGGTGGCATAATCACCGAACTCTTTTTGGGGAGGCTGCTCCAGAAAAGGTTCCGGATAGTCTCCGGCCGGAAGATCCTCTGCCTGAACCGCTGCTTGGACAGCTTGATTCAAGGCGGCAATTAATTCATTTCGTATATCCATAATGTCCGTCCTCTCGTGAACTGATAGTCAATTCATTGTAATTGGTATAGACTCCGTCTAAAGCCACATCGTAGCGAAGATGAATCTCGCCGTTGCCCGCATCGAGTCGGTGGTTCATCTCATACGTGTGCATCGCCAGGGTAATCGACCCGAATGGCGTGTTGTATTGCGCACGATGTGTCTGACCGGGATGAAATTCCTGACGTTGACTGACTTTGCCGGTGCGAATCAGGGAAATAAAATGGGGATGCACTTCAATCGTTGTCGTGGTGCCCTCCATGCCCGTCAATTCGGTTTCGTTGTAACGCAAAATACGGACATCACCGTTCTCTTCGTAGATGCCCTTGGTTACCAATTCCATGGTTTCGTCTTCGCCCGCTTCATTGCGTTGCAATGTGCGAACGGAAATTGTAACGTCTTTCATTCCATCCTCCTAATTAACTATTTTATTTTATCATTTAATCATAAAAAAATCCATTACAAGAAATTTATTTCAAGCCTTTTCTGAAAATAAAAAGGAGAAAAATTAAACGTTTTCGATTTATTGACATAACTATAAAATGCAGATTATAATGACGCTATAGGCAGTTGGGATGATTGTTATTATTATCTTAGTGCATAAAGGGAAAAGAAGAAGTGGAAACATGGTAACACTTCTCTCCACAATTGCCATATGTTAAGAGGATAGGGGAGGTAGTATGGAACAGAAGAAATGGTTGATGGGGTTGGTATTGTCGGCATTGGCAATGCCTATTTTTGCTGTGGCAAATGAAAACGTGACCATGTTGGATCCGGTATTTGTGGAAGGTCATCGGGATGTTCGTGCCGGTGGCTACGTGTACACGAACTCACGCGTGGGCGTCTTGGGAACGGCAGATACGATGCAAGTGCCGTTTACGCAAGTGAGTATGACGGAACAGGCGGTGCAGGATTTTGCGACACCGGCGTTGCCGTTGCAACAGGTCTTGGTCAATGAGCCGAGCGTGAGAGCTTCCAGTTCGTCACCGATGTATTCGGACTTTTCGTTGCGCGGCGTGAACATGAATGGTACGCATATGTATTTCAATGGGGTGCCGAGTTTGTTCTCGCAATTCCGAACGGCGCCCAATCACTGGATCGGACGCTTGGATTTGTCGGTCGGTGCAGCTACGGTATTGAACGGCACGGCGGCGTCCTCCAACGGTACGAATAGCGGTCGTTCCGCCGCTCCGGGGATGATGAATGTCGTTTCCAAACGTGCGGAAGATATGCCCGTTCGCACATTGACGTTGGCGTATACGTCAAAGAAGAATGTCGGTACTTTTGTCGATGTCGGCCAACGCTTGGG
>JAEZZT010000131.1 GCA_023418435.1 Bacillota bacterium
AAGGATTTGGGCATCACTCGTCAAGAGGCGGCGGAGTATATTGAAAAATACTTGCAGCGTTATCCGAAAGTGCATGAATATATGATGAATATGATCGCTCAGGCCAAAGAAAAAGGTCGGGTAGAGACCTTGTTCGGTCGCTATCGCGTCTTGCCGGAAATTCACAGCCGCAATTTCAATCGCCGCTCTTTTGCGGAACGCACGGCGATGAACACACCGATTCAAGGTACGGCGGCCGATATTATGAAGATTGCCATGCACCGCGTGCATTGGGGCTTGCAACGCCAGGGGTACCGAAGTCGTCTGCTGCTGCAAGTGCATGACGAATTGGTGGTCGAAGTAGTGGAGCAAGAGCGTCAGGAAATCGCGGATATGCTGCGTCAATATATGGAGAAAGCGGCGGATTTGGCCGTACCGCTGGTGGTGGATATTCACTACGGTAAGAACTGGGAGGAAGCAAAGTAATGCCGGAATTGCCGGAGGTCGAAACCATTTGTCGACAATTGCAAGATTGCCTGGTAGGTAAGAGAATCGAAGACTATAACGTGTACTTGGACAAGTCTTTTCGAGCCTTGACGGATCGCTCGCCGCTCTTGCGCGGAGCTACGGTCACGGGCATTCGCCGGCGCGGAAAATACATTCTCATCGAGACGGATGCGGATTTGGTGCTGTTGATCCATTTACGTATGACGGGCTCGCTGATTTATGCGAGCGCACCGGAACCGCGAACGCATCTGCGAGTTCGTTTTTATCTTGCGGATGGCGGTGTCCTGGACTTCAAGGATATTCGCACTTTCGGCCAAGTACTCGTGCTGGAAGAAGATGAATGTGACGGGCATTCCTCGCTCGCGAAACTGGGGGTAGAACCACTGTCGGAAGCATGGAGCGGCGACTATTTGTATGCGCTCACGCGGAAACGTACATTGGCGATCAAGGCGCTTCTATTGGATCAGCGTGGGGTCGCGGGGATCGGCAATATTTACGCCGATGAGGCATTGTTCCGAGCAGGCATTCGTCCGCAAACTCACGCAGGCAAGTTGACGAAGCCGAAGGCCCGACGCTTGGCTGAAGCGATTCGCACGGTATTGCAAGAAAGCATCGGCCGTGGCGGAACTTCGTTTCGGGATTATCGGGATTCCGCCGGCAAAAAAGGGCGCAATGCTGCGTACTTGCAAGTCTACGGACGTGGCGGCGAACCCTGTCTGCAATGTGGAACCATCTTGAAAAAAATTCAAATTGGCGGTCGGACATCGGTATATTGTCCGCATTGCCAGAAGTAGGTCGTATGAAAGTAATCGGATTGACCGGAGGCATCGCCTCGGGAAAAAGTATGTTGGCCAATCATTTGCGAGAGTTGGGAATACCCGTACTCGATGCGGATCAAGCCGCTCGTGTCGTGGTGGAACCGGGCAGCCCGGCCCTTCGGGAATTGAAAGACCTGTGGGGGGACTGGGTGCTGACCGAGGACGGGCAGATGAATCGTCCCATGGTGGCGCAAAAAGTATTCAGTGATAAAACGGCTCGCCAGGAATTGAATCGGATTTTGCATCCGCAAATATTGCGCTATATGCAGGAATTGACTGCCGAAGCGGCTCGAGGCGGTGCCGATTTGATCTGTTGGGATGTGCCGCTCCTGGTGGATTTGGGCTGGCAAAAATATGTGGATGCGGTATGGGTGGTGCAGGCCGATCCGGAGCAGCAATTGCAACGCATGTGCCTGCGTGACGGCATGAGCGAGGACGAAGCATGGCAACGGCTGGCGGCGCAGATTACTCCGGCGGAGAGAGAACAAGCCGCCCATGAATTGATCGACAATCGAGGCACGCCGGAAGCGGCCTGTGGGCAACTTCGCGATTTGGTAATGAAGTATCGGGGGCAAGTATGAAACATTTCGGAATGATTTTATTGGCCCTCTGGTTGCTGGTGTATTGGGGACATTGGCGGGATTTTATCGACGTCAATTGGTTTCATCGTCCGGCCTATGAAAGGCTGATTACTTGGCATGCCGAAAAGAATCATTTGGAGCCGTCCCTAGTTGCAGCCGTCATTTATACGGAAAGCCGTTTCGAAACGAAGGCGGTGTCGGGACGGGGAGCCGTCGGGCTGATGCAACTCATGCCGGACACGGCGCAATGGGTGGCGGAACAACAGCATGCGGCGGTAGGTAACCTGCATGATCCGGGCGATAATATTCGCCTGGGGGCTTGGTACTTGCGCTACTTGTTGGACGAGTTTCATTCGCCGGTACTCGCGTTGGCGGCCTATAATGCAGGGCGCGGGCATGTCGAAGAGTGGATAAGACAATACGGTTGGCAAAAGCGCGAGCCCGCAATCGACGAGATTCCTTTCGGTGAAACGCGGGAGTTCGTTCGCTCCGTGTTGCATCATGAGGCATTGTATCGTGAACAATGGAAAGAGAGGAAGTATGGATCAAGCTTTATATGAGGAACTGTTGGCGACATGGCAACCGCAAAAGAATTTGCCGGCTCAAATCGGCGAATTCGTCTTGCGTGAACCGACTGCGGAAGAAAAACAGGACTTTGTTTTTTTCGTATATACTCATCCCGAGAAGAATTGGCATTTTCGCTGTTTGCACAGTGTCGAGACCTATGACTACATGATCAAGTACGATATCGGCCTGATGGTGATTACGGATATTCGTTTCATCCGTTCGGATGCTGCCGAGTTTTGGGAAATGGTTCGCAACGAATGGCCGGCAGCCATTACCAAGAGATGGTTGCAAGGTGCGGAAACCTGCTCGGGGATTGTCCGCAATACGGGGATTATCCATGCCGACTTCAGTGCCGTTTTTCCGGAGAAAGTCGGCCCGTTTACGAGAAAAATTGATCCCCTGATGCCGGTAGAAGGTTTGAACGGTTCGTACATCATTGCCGCTTATGCCGATGCAGAAAATGACCGAGGGATTTTGTTTTTCTACAATACGTTCCGCGCGGACTATTTTGCGGAAACACGCTTGCACAAAGTGCCGGGGATGATCCACGATTTCGATGCGAAATCGCCGCAGGCATTGCAGGAAAAAGTGACGAATCGTTTGGCCGATATCCTGCAAGAACTGGCCGAAGCGTAGAGGTTTGCATTCCGTTGGCGAGTGTGCTATAATAATTTTGTTAAAATACGTGATTAAGGAGGAGTGAGCTGCGGCTCACTCTTTCTTGCAGTTTATGGTCCGCAGGGAGGGATAAAATGGGACGTAAAGAAGTGACCGCTCGTACAGAAGCCTTGGTGGAAAAGCTTCTCCAAAATACCGAGTTGGAATTGGTCGATGTGGAGTATGTTCGGGAGCATGATTGGTTTTTGCGCGTGTACATCGACAAAGAAGGCGGTGTCGATTTGAACGATTGCCAACGTGTCAGTGAACAGCTCGGCGAAATTTTGGATCGGGAAGATTTTATTGCGGAGAATTATTTGCTCGAAGTTTCTTCACCGGGTATTGATCGGGTCATAAAAAAAGACCGGGATATCCTCCGCTATACAGGACGAGAGGTAGATGTCAAATTATTTGCCGCAGTGGATGGCAAAAAAGAATTTACTGCAGAATTGAGCGGTTTGACGGATACCGGAGATATTTTATTGAAGACCGATGCGGGGGAAAAAGCATGGCCCCGTGCGCAAATTGCTCAAATGCGTTTGCACTTTTCATTTTAGACCGGGAGGAGTATTGTGAATCAAGAATTATTGCAAGCGGTACAAGTGCTGAAAGAAGCCAAAGGTGTATCGGAAGAAGTTATATTCGAGTCGCTCGAAGCCGTGCTCTTATCGGCTTACAAAAGAGAATCCGGCTCGCATGCCGAAGCTTCGGCAGTGATCGATCGCAAAACGGGAGCGTACCATATCTATGTAACGAAACAGGTAGTCGAGGAAGTGGAAGATCCCGATTTGCAAATGACGTTGGCTGACGCCAGAGCGATTAATTCCGCCTATGACATCGGCGATGTGGTGCAATACGATGCCACGCCGAAGAATTTCGGGCGCATGGCGGCACAGACGGCCAAACAGG
>JAEZZT010000110.1 GCA_023418435.1 Bacillota bacterium
TATCGCATATGCAGTACCAGTGATAGGTATTTATGGCGTACGAGATTGGCAAAACAATCAAGTTATCAAGCGGGAGGTAAAGTCCATGTGGCAAGTGATTTACACTATCGTCAATAAAGGAGATGCGAAAGGAGTTGTTGATGCTGCGAACAGAGCTGGAGCTAGAGGGGCAACTATTTGTCGAGGAAGAGGATCGGTAAGTTCGACCGGACAAAGGCTTTTTGATTTTCCTATTGAGCCGGAAAAAGAAGTGGTCATCGTCTTGGCGCCCAAGGATAAAACCGGAGATATTGTTGCGAGTATCCATGAAGAAATGCAGATTGAAGAACCGGGCAAAGGAATTATTTTCGTGCTGAATGTCGAAGAGGCGTATGGCTTGGTGGAAAATACTTGACGAAAGAATTTCTTTTCTTTATAATGAATAAGTCATGGTGCAGTGCTATGGCACAACCGCACGAAGAGGTATAAAGCGAATGCTACCGTATTCGGCGAGTCCGAAAAAAGAGGAGGTGCGACTATGTACGCGATTATCAAAACCGGCGGTAAACAATACCGTGTAGAACAAGGCCAAACTATTTTGGTAGAAAAACTCGACGCTCAAAAAGATGACGTTGTGAAGTTCGAAGAAGTTTTGTCTGTAGTGGATGGAGACAAGGTGCAATTCGGTACACCTTTCGTCAAAGGCGCTGTAGTAAACGCGAAGGTAGTAGAACACGGCAAAGGAAAGAAGATACGTATCTTCAAATTCAAAGCTAAATCCAACTACCGTCGTCGTCAAGGCCATCGTCAACCGTTCACAAAAGTTGTGATCGAATCGATTGCATTGGCATGATCATTATTCAATTAGAAAAAAATAGTCAGGATCGCTGTTGCGGTTTTCGGATCGAAGGGCATGCAGGTTTTGCCGAGCATGGAGAAGATATCGTCTGTGCAGCTGTTTCGGCGATTGCATTGACCGCCGCGTTAGGCTGGCGGGATGTACTCCACATGCCGGGGGACTATCTCAATGAACCGGGCCGGTTGCATGTACAGTTGGCGGCAGAGCCTACTGCAGAGACCGAAGTGGTAGTGCAAACGATGGTAGCAGGTCTACAAGCAATTGAAGAACAATATCCTGATTATATCCAAATCGTAGATTGACGGAGGTGAAAAAAATGTTTACTTTTGATTTGCAATTATTTGCTCATAAAAAAGGTCAGAGTAGTACTCGTAACGGACGTGACTCCGAAAGCAAACGCTTAGGTGTGAAATTGCATGACGGCCAATTGGCAAAAGCCGGTGCCATCATCGTGCGTCAACGCGGTACGCATTTTCACCCGGGACTGAACGTAGGTCTTGGCAAAGATGATACTTTGTTCGCTATGAAAGAAGGCGTGGTTTCTTTCGAGCGTTTGGGTCGTCATCGCCGTCAGGTCATCGTACGTCCGGTGGAAGCATAAGAGCAAACGAAACGCCCTTACGGGCGTTTTTATTTTGCGTGAAAATAAGTAAATGGAATTCCGCCGAGCGAAAGTGTGCATGGGATGGCTTTACTATGATATAATAAAAAAATCAACTTGTATTAGGAGTGAGGAAATGGCGACAGATTGGCGTGTACTTGCCGCTTTTGCATTATACTTGGGCGTGATGGTGTATATAGGTGTATATTACTATCGTAAATCGCATCAATTGAGTGATTATATTTTGGGAAATCGGAGTCTCGGACCCTGGGTGACCGGTTTGAGTGCGGAAGCGTCCGACATGAGCGGTTGGATGCTGATGGGGCTGCCGGGGCTGGCGTATGTTTCCGGTTTACCGGCGATATGGATGGCGATCGGTCTGGTCTTGGGAACCTGGGCCAATTGGGTGTTGGTGTCGAAGCGCTTGCGCAATTACACGGAATTGGCCAATGACAGTTTGACGATTCCGGACTTTTTGAACAATCGTTTCCGCGATACCAGCCATATGCTGAACTTGGTATCGGCAATTTTTACATTCATTTTCTTCATGGTGTATACTTCGTCCGGTTTCGTTGCCGGCGGCAAATTGTTTGAAACGGTATTCGGTTTGGATTATTTCTGGTCGCTCTTGATTACGGCCGGCGTAGTGGTCGCCTATACTTTCTTGGGCGGTTTCATGGCGGTCAGTTGGACGGATTTCATCCAAGGAGTGATGATGTTCTTGGCGATTATCATCGTACCGGTGGTCGGTATGATGACCTTGGGCGGCATGGAGGCGACATGGTTGCGGATGCAGCAGGAAATCCCGCATCATTTCATTCTCTTCGATCCGGCGGTCGGTACATTGCCGACAATCATCAGGTTGATCTCGACCTTGGGATGGGGCTTGGGCTATTTCGGACAGCCGCATATCCTGGTCCGCTTCATGGCGATCAATGACGCCAAAGAGTTGAAGAAAGCCACGAATATTGCGATGGGATGGGTGGTCATTTCTCTCGCGGCGGCGGTCATTATGGGCTTGGTCGGCAGAGTGCTGTTGGATCCGGTCTTGCAAGGTGCGGATGCGGAACGTGTGTTCCTCGTCATGAGTCGACAACTCTTTACTCCTTTCGTGGGAGGTTTGATACTGTCGGCCGTGTTGGCAGCTATCATGAGCACATCATCGGCGCAACTTCTGGTTACTTCCGCAACTATTTCCAAGGACTTGTACAAAAACTTTATTCACCGCAAGGCCAGTGAAAAAGAGCTTGTCCTGGTGAGCAGAGCCACGGTGCTTGCCGTAGCCGCGTTGGCGATCGTGCTCGCGTTGAATCCCAATAGCTACATCTTGAATATTGTGGCGTATGCGTGGGCGGGATTCGGTGCCGTGTTCGGACCGGTGGTTCTCATGTCACTGTTCTGGCGGCGCATGACACGCAACGGTGCATTGGCCGGTATGTTGGTCGGTGG
>JAEZZT010000114.1 GCA_023418435.1 Bacillota bacterium
TTACCGATCCTCTACCGCGGCAAATGGTTGCGCCTCTTGCCCCGGCTCGATTTGCGGCATCGACAACCCCCTTGGCATCTCCCTTATTGACTATCGTATAAATCACTTGCCACATGGACTCTACCTCCCGTTCGGCCACCTCATCATTTTGCCAATCTCGCACTCCATAGACACCCATCACCGGCACTGCATAGGCAATACCGCGATTGCGTTTGTGCAATTGAAACTCGGCTGCGACTTCTCGCAAACAGCGCAGGGCCACATCCTGTTTTTCCACAAAGAAAACGATATCCTTGCGAACTTCATCCAGGCCGAAAAACTGTAGCCATGAACCGGCAACCGTTCCCACAGCCGGTTCGACCGTCGAGCCATGTACATAACGTCTCCGCAATGCCGCATGCACATCATCCCCTTTACCGTGATTGACGATGAAGTACACGACGGAAAAAGCCTGTGCCATCATGATTTTTTCCTCCTTGAACGCGCTTGAATCCGAAATATCAGCCCCAGCAACTGCAACGCCACAATCGGCATCATGGCAATCAACGCCACCACGCCGAACCCGTCGGCGAATACATCCGCACCGGGAAAATGAGCCGCTGCGCCACCGGCAAACGATAAGACGAAGGTAGCCGCCATCGGGCCGGAGGCCACTCCGCCGGAGTCAAATGCCATCCCGACGAATAGATTCGGCACAACAAACGAAAGACCGATTGCCAGTGCATATCCGGGCAACAACAAATGCCACAGTTCCAAACCGGGAATAACGATCCGCAACATGGACAAACAAACCGCTCCACCCACCGCCAATGATAGTGAAACGAGAATCCAACGTTTTTTCACGTAGCCGCTGGTCAAGTCTTCAATTTGATGGACCAACGGAATGACGGCCGGTTCCGCCAAAATGACCACCAAACCGATGATCGCTCCGACCAATACCAAAATCCAGCCGGTACCGGCTTCTCCCAATTGCATCCCGGCTTCATAACCGGCACGATTGAAGCCCAAGTTGACTCCAATCATGAACAACACCAAACCAAGATACGTATATAAAAGCCCCATATTGATTTTGTGCAATTCATAGGGTCGAACTTTTTCTATGAGCCAATGTCCCAAGTAAAACAATACGACGATGGGGAGCATACTCATCAGCACTTCCAAAAACATATGCGGTACCAAGTGAGCCAACGTCGCTCCCAGCGGTTGCAGGCCTTCCTGCTCCGGCACATTGACCTGCTCCGCCAATGCCCCTTGCCCGGTCACCATCGCCATGATCAATGTACCGGCAATCGCACCTGCCGAGGCGATCCCGACCAAGCCGAAGCTGTCCTCCTCTTCCGCCACCGAGTCCGCCGATTTGAACCGCGAAACCCCGGCCGCCAACGCCAGGAAAAAAGGAACCGTCATCGCTCCGGTAGTCGTTCCCGAAGCATCGAACGACAAAGCGATAAATTCATTCGGTACGCATAAGCAAAGTATACCGATCAAAGCATAGAATAAGAAAAATACATATTTCAAGGCGACCGAGCGCACGATGCGCCACAAGCCTACACTCAGGCAAAATGCAATGCCGACGGAAACCGCATAGACCAGCATCATTTCGCCGACCAAGCCATTCGTCATCAGCTCCACTTGTTGCCCGTAAATACGCAAATCCGGCTCCGCCATCGAAATGGCAAAGCCCAACACCAGGCCGGCCAAAATCACCAACAGCATTTTGCCGTACCGCGTCACGGCTCTACCCAAATGTGCGCCGATCGGAGTAATCCCGATATCCACGCCCACGTGAAACAGACCGAGTCCCAGGACGATCAGCAACGTTCCCCACAAGCAACGCAGCCAGACTTCCGTCGGCAAGGGCGTTACCGTCCAATTCAAGATCGCAATCAATAACGCTATCGGCAACACCGATTCGGCCACTTCCTTCAACTTTTCTCCCAATACACCCACGGCAACACCTCCTGTTCGTATTGTAGCATAGGAAAGGCTCTCACCACACGACAGATATACGAAGACTTTCTATTTCAAATTGGAATAGAAAAAGAGTTCGCCGGATGACGAACTCTTCGTAAGTTTAAATTTTGAAATCCATACCGATTTTGTAGAAGCGGCCATTATAGGTTCGTGCCGTCGTGTCGGAGTTAAAGAGATTATCGACTCCGGCATATACGCGCAAACCGTTATCAAAACGATAGTCGGCCAGGACATTCCAAACGCCGAAATTCTTCTTCTGGCCATCATTCAGAGAATCGAGATAATCGGCATAGTAATTGCCCCAGAAGTACACACCCATGTGTTGATGAGTATAGTTGACCCCCAAGTCGAACTTGTGGCGCGGGCGATCCTGCAAGCGAGCTTTGGTCTTTTGATCTTCCGCCTGCAGCCAAGTGTATCCATAATGAACCGACCACATATCATTGAAATGATGCTCTCCGGAAATCTCAACGCCATCAATGTGAACGCGACCCAAGTTCTGGTTCTGATACTTCCACAAACGTTTCGGGAAAGACATCGGGCCACGTTGCACCGTGCCGACGATGTCATTATTTTCATTGATTTGTACGGAATCAATATAGTCCTTGATATCATTGTGGAAATAAGAAACTTTGACATTGCCGTCCGCATAATCTTTTTCCCAGGAGAGATCATAGTTGACCGATCTTTCCGGTTTCAGATTGGGATTGCCCACCCACATGAAGTCCACATAACCATTGCGCGGACCCATGAAATGATTTTGGAACATCAAGAAGTTGTAATTCAACTCCATCAAGCCCGGGGTCACATAGCCGGTCCCGATATTGGCCTTCCAGCGAGTATTTTCATTGACAAAATAAGTAGCGCCCAATTTCGGGGAAACTCGACCGCCGAAACGATCGCTATGATCGTATCTCAATGCCGGTACTACCAACCATTTGTCATTCGGTCGCCATTCATCCTGAAGGTAAAGGCTTTGATACTTGATATCGTCTTTGTAAATCGATTCCGCTTTCAAATTGCCGACTTGGTATTCACCTACCAAGTGATTCGTCTTCATCCGTGTCGAACGTCCTTCTTCTTGCCGATACTCCGCACCCACACTGACATGGTGGTTGTCGAATTGACGTCCTGCCTGCGCTTCCCAAGTCGTTTCTACATGCTTGGCATAATCGGCCGTTTTGTAATCTGCGCCCATATGCGTATAGTAGTTCTTGTCGAAAATATTACGGCTCAGGCGAGTAAAATATTTCCAGTTATGATCTTCACCATGAAATTCGGCCGAGATATTTTGCGTGACGATGCGGTTATTCGTATCGGCTTTCTTGCTTTTGACTTCTTTCTTGGTCGGTTTACCGTTGACCGGCATCGTGACCGTCTTGATTTCATAACCGCCCAACAAATACTGCTGATCCACTTGGCGGTTATAAGTGAAATTCACTTGATGCTGCGGATCAAATTGATAGTCCAATTGTACTTGGAAAGGTTTGGCCGTGCCGTAATAATAGCTGGTACCTTCCAGATCATTGTAATGAGGAACTTTTTTCCTTGCACCATAAGATACTTTGTAGCGCAAATTATTTTGTGTGCCGCTATCATAGGCAAAATGATAATTGTATTGATTCTTTTCGCCGCTTTGATAACTGCCCGTTTCCACATTGCCGCTGAAAGTAGGCTGTGCCGATTTTTTCAAAATGACATTGACTACGCCGCCGACCGCTTCCGAACCGTACAACGCCGAAGCTGCACCTTTTACGACTTCAATCCGCTCGACATTTTCCATACCGATGGATTCCAAGATTCCGGGCGCTGCCAATGTTTTGGAAATATCCGTCGCTACTCGTTTTCCGTCAATCATGAACAATGTATGGCGGGAGTCCGTACCGCGGATCGACATATGCGAGCGGGACATACCGTCATTGGTAAAGGTAATTCCCGGGATCGCTGCCAACGCATCCCCCAAATTCTGCGCGCCGCGATTCTGCAGTTCTTGGGCCGTGACAACCGTCACGCTGGTCGGCGTTTCTCTTACCGTTTGCGGTACACGTGCCGCAGTCACAACCACTTCATCCAAATGAAATGCCGGTGCCGGAGCGGCATAAGCACTCGCTCCTACGCAAACCAAGGCACATGCCAGTGCCGTCAATTTTTTATTGATCTCTATTCCTCCAGAAAATTAAAATGGTAACGGCCGTTTTTCTTCCACCGTCAAAGAAGCTTCTCCTTCCTCTATTATTCATCTTTCTTTTGGCGTTCCACCTCCAGCGGGAGATAAAAACGATACGATCGGTCTTCTTCCTGCACTTCGACCGGACGCATTCGAACACCGAACCAGTCTCGAATATGGTCTTCGGTGAGAAGTCGTTCCGGCGTGTCATCTCCTACCAATCTGCCGTCTTTCATCGCCCACATGCGATGACTGTAGCGAGCTGCCTGATTCAAATCATGCAGTACCATCACAATCGTCATCGAGCGGTGTCGCCAAGTCATATCTATCACATCCATCAAATTCATTTGATGGTGGATATCCAAGTAAGTAGTCGGCTCATCGAGCATCAAAATCTCCGGATCCTGGGCCAGCGCCATGGCCAGCCAAACCCGTTGACGTTCGCCTCCCGAAAGAGCTCCCATGTTGCGGTCACGATACTTCCACACGTCCGTTTCTTTCATGACATGTTCGATGACCTCATGGTCGTAGGCGGATAATTCCGCGAAATAATTCAAATGCGGATTTCTGCCGCAAGACACGAGACGAAACACATTCATATCCGCCGGTGCCATCGCCGATTGCGGCAACACCGCAATCTTACGAGCTACCTCTGTCGCCGAATACTCTTTCATATTCTTGCCGTCCAGACATACCTCGCCACCGGCCAAAGGCAGCAATCTCGCCAAACCTTTCAAAAGTGTCGACTTGCCGGAGCCGTTCGGACCGATAATCGAGACAATCTCCGGTTTCGTCAATGCCAAGGAATCAATTTCGACAATAATATTCTTGTCATAACCGATTCGTAAATTTTTTGCCTCTAAAGTTGCCAAAGCTTACACTCCTTTCCTCAATAAATACAAGAAGAAAGGTGCGCCTATAAAACTCATCAAGACGCCGACCGGAATCTCTACCGGACTGAACGCGCTGCGCGCAAAAGTATCGGCAAACAATATCAATACGGCTCCCATCAATGCCGCCAAGGGTATGAATCGTTCAAAGTCGCCACCAATCAGCAAGCGAGCCACATGCGGCACGATCAAGCCCACAAACCCCAACATCCCGGCCACCGATACGGCCGAAGCCGCCAAGAGCGCCGACAAGGTCAGGAGCAATATTCTCGTACGTTCCACGCGGACTCCCAGCGATTTGGCGATATCATCGCCGAAACTCAGCAATGTCAATGCCCGAGTTGCAAATACGCTGCCGATCAAGCCCAACGCCGTATAGGGCAAAATCATCACGACATAGTCCCAACTGCGACCGGCAAATCCACCGGCCATCCAACTCACGGTACCTTGGATGCGATCGGAGTAAAAGAATGTCAGCAATGTCATAAAACCGCCGAAGAACGCAGCCAACGCCACGCCTGCCAACACCAAACGCAGGGGACTGACCCCTCTTTTCCAAGAAATACCGTAGACCATGAAGGTCGCCAGCATGGCGCCGACAAAGGCCGCCAACGGAATATAATTCATTTGATGCGGATACAAAATCATAATGATCATCGCCGCAAGTCCCGCGCCGGCAGTGACGCCCAGCAAACCCGGATCGGCAAGCGGATTGCGCAATACGCCCTGCAAAATGGCACCGGCAATCGCCAGATTGACTCCCGTCAGTGCGCCCACCAAGACGCGCGGCAAGCGGATATCATACAAAATCGTATATAGATCATTGGCGCGTCCTTCCTGCAGGATACGCCACATATCCGGCGGATGAATCGGCACCGAACCGACACCCATTCCGATGGCCAATCCCGCTACCACGAGCAGTCCGAATAGCCAGTACCATCCTTGACCTCGCGACAAGGACTCTATCTTTTTATTTTTCACCATACAGCAACTTTCCTATATATGCGACGGAATCCGCCACGCGGACATTGGGATTGGCGGCAAACATTTCCGACGGCAAATCGTACACATGCCCTTCCCGTACCGCTTTCAAGTTTTGCCAAGCAGGTTGCGAGCGGAACGCATCAATGAAATGTTTCGCATTTTCCCGCTTGGCCCCATGAGTCACAATCAAAATCGCATCGACATCGGTTTTGGCCAGATATTCCATATCCAAAGCGACAAACCCCGAGCCTAAACCTTTTTTATTCATTTGGGCCGTAAATTGATCCGCCAAATTTTCCACCGGCACTTGCGCTACTATATCGCCGACAAAAGTCTTGGAGGATGCCAATTGGAAACTGGCCGTCGTGCCCCAAACAATGAGAACTTTCTTTTTCGGATGAGCGGCATATTTTTGTTTTTCCGCCTTCACTTTGCTTTCAATGCCGGCGATGATTTCTTTCGCCTTGTCTTCCTTGTGCAATACTTTGCCGAAAAAGCGAATGCGTTCCAGTATATCCTGATAGCTGTTGGCTTTGAAGACAACGGTCGGAATGCCTGCTTTTTCAAAGGAAGGAACCATCTGCAATTGGAACGTCACCATGGAAGCTACCACTAAATCCGGTTTGAGTGCGACGATTTTTTCCAAATTCGGAGCGGTTACCGCGCCGACCTTGGGCACATCGGCCAACTCTTTTGCCAATTGATCCGACATATTGAAATTCGTCACCATCCCCAATGGTTTGACGCCCAAGGCATACATGGTTTCCGTATCTGCATTGGTCAAAGGAATGACTTTGGTAGTAGGAATATGAAACGATACTTTTCTCTCCGCCGCATCCGTTATCGTCCAGGTTTCTCCCTGCGTCGTGGCAGTAGAACCGGAGC
>JAEZZT010000034.1 GCA_023418435.1 Bacillota bacterium
GAATTGATAATACCGATACAACTATGGGAGTAGTCTCCATAGGAAACTCTCGAAGCCAAAGACGATTGATAAACTTAGCTCCCGGAGTAAATTCAACAGATGCCGTGAATGTTGGACAATTGCAAGCTTTGGTAGAAAAGATTGGATATACGACAGATGATAATGGCTTGATTAATAATGCCGGCGATAGAACGGTACTGGCACGTTTATCTGCTTTAGAGTTGAATGGTGGTGGTGGAGAAGCACCTGCCGATACCAATGTACATTTTATTTCCGTGAATAGTGATAATATACCTGCGGGAAGTGTGAATTATGCCAATGATGGTGCACAGCGCATGGGGGCTATTGCGATTGGAGTAGAAAGTGCTGCAAAAAGTGAATATTCTATTGCGATGGGACATAATGTATCTGCAACAGGAGGAATACTTGAAGGATACAAGACATACTATTATCCGTCAATTGGAATCGGTAAAGATATAAAAGCTACCGGACGAGATACGATTGCAATAGGTAGAAATATACGAGTGGATGGGAAGGATGCAGTGGGAATTGGTAGAGATTCGATTGCAGAAGGCAAGACAACTTTAGCCATTGGTTTGGGTGCTATCGCTCGTTTGGAAAAAAGGCCGGATCCACCAAGTGATTGGGGCTATGCAACCGCAGTAGGTCCTAAGGCTATGGCAGATGCTCCATATACAGCTGCATTTGGTTCGAATGCGAAAGCACACGCTAAGTATGCTGTTGCAATAGGCGATTTTGCCGGAGTTTATGGTGAGCGGGGAATTTCTCTTGGGGAGCAGGCAAAAACAGGTATGTCGGCAGAAAAGAATTACGTAGATGGCATTGCTATCGGTTCCGAGGCAAAGTCAGAAATGAATGAAGCAGTTGCTATCGGACGTAAAGCATGGTCGCGAGCGAAAAGTAGTATAGCCATAGGTCGCGAGTCTGAAACAAAATTAAATTATAAAGCGAGTCGTGCGAAGTGGTCCGGAATAATAAACTCTGATGCCGAAACCGGAGTGGTAAGTTTTGGTAGAGAGAAGAGGGGATTTACCATTAAAGAAATCAATCGCAGATTGACGCATGTTGCGGGAGGTGTAGACTCTACAGATGCAGTGAACGTAAGTCAATTGCAAGCATTGGCAGATAAGATTGGTTATACTACCGGCGAAGATGGTACTATAAATAATGCGGGCGATAAAACTATTCTTGCTAGATTAGCTGAATTGGAAAAATCCGGTGTAAATGACAATAAGCCTGTGGTAGGAGTAGAAGTCGGGAAAAATCTAACTAAAGATGAAAAAGGTTCTATATCGGTTGTGGAAAGCCCAAGTTTTAGTGGAAAAGTGACTGCCAATGAAGGGTTTGTTATGCCTGAAGGATATTGGGATAAAAATGGAATTTATGTGGGAAATCATAAGGTGACAGGTGTACAAGCGGGTGAAGCAGAAACTGATGCAGTAAACAAAGGACAATTGGATAAGGCGATTCAGAGTTTGAAGAGCGACAATCACTCGGTACCATATATACAAACAAATGCAATGGGGAAAGAAAAGACTGTGGCATCGGGAGAAGGTTCTGTTGCAGTGGGCGCTGGGGCACAGGCGAAAGGCTCCAAGTCGATTGCTTTAGGAAGTGGTTCGATAGCGGAGTTGCCTGAAACCAATACCATCTCAGCTTTTACAGAGAAACAAAATAAGGATTTAGAAAATGGAGTTGTTTCCGTAGGAAAAGTAGGTAATGAGCGTCGAATCATGAATGTAGCAGATGGCAGTTTAGATACGGATGCTGCCAATATTGGGCAACTTCGTTCAGTGAGTGGACAGATAACGAAGGTACAAGGAGAAGTTGCTGAGGTTCAAGGTCAATTGAGCCAATTGGATGAAAGAGTAACTCGTACAGAAATTCAAATTAATCGAGTAGGAGCACTGTCTGCTGCGTTGTCGGCACTAAAACCGCTCAATCCAATTGGAGATGAGGAAGGACAAATTATGGCAGGTGTCGGCTACTATGAAAACAGGTTTGCTGCTGCTTTAGGATATGGTCGTTATCTAGGAGAGGACCGTTTTATTCATGGTGGGGTAGCTTATGACTCGGAAAAAGTGATGGCTCAGGCAGGAATTACTTTGAGGATAGGGAGAAATGGAGAAACTAAACGAGGCTTGAGACACGAAAGTGAAGAGTTACGTAAAGAGCTGAACGAACAGAGGGATTTGTTAGAAAAGTTAGCGGAAAAAATAGAAAAGATGGAAGGCTAGTATTGATTATATAGAACCGTAGGTAAAAACAAGGAGTTAAACGATAATAACTCCTTGTTTTTGGTGTTATGTGCACTTGAATTTATACAATAAAAATAGACGAGGAATAGTGTAACAGGTAATGGAATTGAAGTAGGAAGCACTTGTCTGAAAACATGAGCAGGGAATCAAGCGTATTAGTTGTTAATTACAATAATATTTGAAGATAGGGCGTCCATAGGATATAATAAGGGCATGATTGTGAGAGCAATCAAACCACAACTATAGGAGGTCATGATTCATGACACGGAAATTTTTATGTGCCGCCCTTTGCTGGGCTTGCGGTAGTACCGCAGTGGCTGCAGCAGACGGTGTTTTCGAGTTACCTGAATTTCATGTGTATGCAGTTCGCTTGTCTCAGGTAGCGGAAGTAGGGGCGAAAACACCTACTTCATTGGAACAAATTCCTGCTGCAGTGACGATTGTCAATGCAGACGAGGTAGAGCGTTTGGGAGCCTATCGCCTCACGGATGCCCTGGAGTACAATTCCGGACTGGTGGTAGCATCTCGAGGCTATGACGAAATGTACCCGTTTTTGAAAATACGGGGATTGAATGTGGCAAATACGAATATCTTGGTGGATGGTCGTAAGGTGTTTGCCGGTACGGATAAACTTTTCAGTCCGGAAATGTATGGCTTGGAAAGTGTGGAAGTTTATCGCGGGCCTGCCTCCGTTGTTTATGGGCAGGGGAGTATCAGTGGCGTCGTGAATTTGCGCCAAAAGAGACCGACAGGCAAGCGGGAAGTTGCATTGCGTGCCCAACTCGGTGCTAAAAATCAGAAATCATTGGCGCTCGATGTGAATGGTGTGCATGGTGAAAATAGTTTTTCCCGCAATGTATTTCTCTTCGACAAGACAAATGGTTGGTATGATCAATCCACGCATGAGCGCCGTTACTGGGCACCATCTTGGACGAAAAAGTGGCAGCGAGATGAACTGACGATTGCCTATAATTACCAATGGAACAAAATTCGCGGCAGCAATTATTTGCCGAAGGTGAAATTGGCTGATCATCCTTTGTATGGGGTGATTCCGGATCGTTTCAATATCGGTGATCCGAAGAAAGATTATTACCGATCGCAACAACAAAGCTGGAACTACCGGTGGACTCATCATTGGCAAAACAATTGGGAATTTCATCAACAGGCTACGTATCGCAAGTCGGGGATTCGCCTGCATCAAGTCAATGGCATGTACGATCCACGGGAAAAAGAGTTTCGGCGTTTTGTGAGTGAAGCGGATAATCAGGCCAAGGCCTATGATGTAGATCAATTTTTTGTCTATCATCGCGACACTGTGCGCGGGGATCAGGACACGACCATCGGTTGGGATTGGCATCTTGAGCGGAGCACCAATTTTTCGAAAATAGGTATGGCCCAAGGAATTTCATTGGCAAACTTGCCTGCGTGGGTAGCTGCCGGCGGCGGCCTAGCGGGAAATATTTTCTGGTTGGGTGACGGCGAAACGGATCGGTATCAATACAAAGAGCAAGGCTGGTATCTCACGCATCGCCAAACTATTGGACCGTGGACTTGGAATGTCGGTTTGCGTCGAGGTTCGTATCGCATTCATGCAGATCGAGATGAGATCAGTGATTTTTCTCAACAAGCATGGACGGGGGACATCGGCGTAGTGTACCGAATTGGGACGGATTGGTACCCCTACCTGCACTGGCATAACTCTTTCCAAGCCGCTGCTGATTTCGATAAGAACAAAAAATTGTTGCCTCCGACTACCGGTCGGGAATGGGAGTGGGGCGTTCGCTACTATCCGGAAGGCAAAAATATTCAAGTAAGGGCCTCCGTTTATGATTTGCGCATGCAGAATATTCATCGCCCGGTGATGGATCCCAAAGAAACTTATTTCATAAACACGGGAGAAATTGCTTCTCGCGGTGCTGAATTGGAATGGCGAGTCGGTCTCGCGGAACGCATGCATCTACTAGGTTCGTATAGCTATAATCACGCCAAAGTGACCAAGGATACGAATCCCTTGCGCGTCGGCCGACGTTTGACCGGTGCACCCACGCACACCTTGGCTTGGCGAGTGGATTGGGCAGCACGAAAGTATGAAGATGGCGATTTGACTCTGGGCATCGGGATGCGTTACTTGGGACGCAGAGTGGCTGATTTGCCGGATCGACGCATTCTCGGCGGTACTATGGTTTGGGATGCGTCCCTGTCCTATGTACGCGGAGATAATTCGTGGTCTTTGTATGGACGAAATATTTTCGGTAAAAAATATATAGTCGGCGCAGAAGAATCGTGGCAGAGTCCGGAAGGTTTTGCAGGGCAAGATCGTACTTGGGTATTGTCGTATATGCATAAATGGTAAGTATGAAGAAATTAGCAACAATCAAAGCTTTTTTGCATGACGGGTGGAAACTGGCAAGTCCTTTTTGGAAGAGTAAGGAACGGAAGAAAGCCGGACTTTTATTTGCGTTGGCGATGGCTTGCAATATCGCCAATATCTACATGGCAGTGCGCTTGGCCAATTGGTCGCGAGACTTTTTCAATGCCATGGACAAAAGAGATATAGACGCATTTTTTTACCAGCTGGGAATGTTGTTTGTACTCTCGACGATGTCGTTGTTGCTCTATGCCAATCAAAGATATTTCTGCGGCAAAGGCATATTGCTTTGGCGACGTTGGCTGTCGGAATACTACACATCACGTTGGCTCAGGACGAAATGTTATTACGAGGAAACATTTTTCCATCGCATTGACAATCCGGATCAACGAATTGCGGAAGATTTGCGGATTTTTCCTACCCGCACAGTGGGAATGATTTTCGACTTTGTGGATTCCGTCGGCTCGTTGGGGGCATTCTCCGTGATCTTGTGGAATTTGTCGTCGTCATATCCGTTTTTCGGCATTACGATTCCCGGGATTATGTTTTGGTTGGCGGTTGGATTCGTGATCATCGGTACTTGGGCGGTTCATCGGATCGGCAAGCCGTTGATCGAGCTGGAGCGTCGCACCCAACGAACGGAAGCCAACTACCGCTATCGCTTGATCAAGATTCGTGAAAAGGCCAAAGAAATTGCAATTTACGGTAGTGAAGAGCCGGAACGACAAGCGGTTGGAGAGCGCTTTCAGGATGTTTTTGCAGTGTGGTTGAAGACGATCCTGAAGGAACGACAATTAAACTACTTCATGTCCGGCTACTCGCATATTTCCGGTGTGGTACCGTTTCTGATTGCGGCGCCGAAGTACTTCAGCGGTGCTTTCGGCATGGGCGAGTTGATGCAGACGGTGCAGGCGTTCAACAGTGTGCGGGTTTCACTGTCGTGGTTTATTCTCAACTATCCGTCTTTGACGGAGTGGAAGGCCACGGTCGATCGTTTGACGCAGTTTGATCGCTTGTTGCGCATGGAGCATGCTTTGCGTGGGCCGAAGGTAGAAGTACAGCCGGAGAATAGTTGGAAGTTGCAAGATTTGCAATTGCGGACACCCGACGGCAGTGCGTTGGGGAGGCCGGTCTCTCAGCTCTGGCAAAGCGGAAGGCGGATTGCCATCACCGGCCCGTCCGGAATCGGCAAGAGTACTTTGGTGCAGGCACTGCGCGGAATTTGGCTCTTTGGTGAGGGGAATGTATTCTCGCCGGCAGGAAAGAAATTGTTCTTTGCGCAGACGCCCTATTTGCCGGAGGGGAGTATTTGCTCCTTGCTCAGTTATCCGTCGGCGGATGTGGTGAATGAGGAAGATGCCAAGCGCATCTTGACGAAACTGGAATTGGATCAATGGATACCCAATTTGCATGAAGTAAGGAAATGGGACATGATCTTTTCGCCCGGAGAGCAGCAACGCTTGGTACTGGGACGAATTTGGTATAGTAAGCCGGATTGGGTGATCTTTGACGAGGCGCTGTCAGCGGTAGATCCCGCTTGTCGAAATCGGATCTATCAGCGGCTTAAGGACGATTTTCCGTCAATGGCGGTGATCGGTGTGGAGCATCATTTACCGGAGACCGATTTTTATGATGAAATTATCGATTGGGGTGAGTTGAAGTGAAAGACGTTACTTGGCGAGTTCGAAAAAGAGAATACACGTCGCTGGACTTCTTTCTCGATGAACTGGGAGATGTCCGCAGTGTATTGGATATTGGCTGTGGGGATGGAGAATTTCTGCAGGCATGGGTCGAGCGAAATGTCCAAGTAGCGGCGATGGACAAGGACGTTCATTGCTTGGAAAGTCTTCAATTGCCACCGCAGTCCAGGCGATTTTTGGCGGATTGGCGCACATGGAAAACCGACTTCTTGGCCCAAAACTTTGATTTGGTATATAGCTGTTTGGGGCCGGATATTTCCAGTACGGAAGATTTGGCGAAGTTTTCGGCTTTGTCACGCAAGTACTGTCGCTTGATTATTGCCGGTGAGGGAAATTGTTCGTTGCATGCAGATGCCGGTCGTGCATTTACGATGGAGCCGGACGAGAAACCGAAAGAAGAACATATCCTGCAACGGTTACGGAAGTTGGGATATGCACCGACCGTCCGCTATGCTTGGAATAAATGCCAATGGGGCATGGATTGGGAGGATGCCTATTTCTACTTGCGCAATGTAGTGGACAAGGAGGTGGACTCTACCGATTTGGCCAATTGGATTCGCCAACGCGCCGGTGCGGAGTTTCAAATTGAAGAGGAAAGCAGTTTTCAATATATCTGCATAACATGGAGAGTGGATCAATAGACGGAGCGGTCCGTGACGAGTTTGACTTGTTTCGGATCGCTTTTCGATTTGCTATACTGAAATCAATAGAGGAGGCGACTATGATCAAGAAGTATTGGCATTGTATTTTATTGCTGCTTGTTATGTTATTGGCCGGTTGCGGAAATGCGGTGGAAAACACTCATGGCGGTATTGTTTTGCACGGCTCCGATGGTACGATAGTACAACTTCAGCAGCCGGCTCGTAGAGTTTATGCACCGGACTACTATGTGGAGACTGTTATCATGGGCTTGAAGCCGGAAGTGTTATTGGCGACTTCGAACGCGGCACGCAATCCGGAGCTGTCTTTGATGGCGGACCAAGCGACAAAGTATGAGCATGTGGCGGATAATGTGTCGGCGGAAGAATTGTTGAAGTGGAAACCGGATCTCATTATTTTACGAGAAGGATCCCGTCCGGAAGCAACGAAGATCTGGCAGGATTTGGGAATCCCCGTCCTGCATGTGCGACCGCCACGAAATACGGCAGAGATTGAAGAACTTATTCGCACCTTGGCGGATGCATTGGGAGTGCCGGAACGTGGGGACAGAATGTTGGCCAGAGTCCATGCAGAGTTGGACTATATTCATCGAAAGTTGGCCGGTATAGGTGAACCTTATCCGCGCGTATTTTTTGTCTTTTTGCAACATCCGAATTATGGCGGAAAAGGCAGTATTGTAGATAATACGGCCAAGGAAGCGAAGTTTACGAATGTAATATCCGAATTGGGAATCGCAAACGGTCAGTACGTGGGCAAAGAAACGATGATTCGAGCCAACCCCGATATTTACCTGATTCCCAGGGCAAGCAATGCGATGTCGACGGAAAGTCGCAAGGAATTGGAAGATATTTTGCAAGATCCGGCGTTTCATCACACGAGGGCCTATCAGAATAAACAAATTAAGCTGCTTCCCATTCGCTATATTTACGCGAGCCATCAGAATTATGTGTGGCTAATCGAAGGCTTGGCAAATGCGGTGCATGGAGATGTTTTCGACATGAGTCGGGAGCATATGATCACGGGATTGGAAGATGAGACACAGAAATAAATTACCGGAATGTATGGATTGGCGGAGAGAAGGGATTCAACCTCCGGCACAAAAAAAGACCATGTAGATCTACATGGTCTTTGAAAATGCTACTTATGCTTTCATCTTTTTGCGAGCATCATGCAATCGGTCACGATACTTTTCCGTGAACTCACTGATCAGGTCGTTGGG
>JAEZZT010000076.1 GCA_023418435.1 Bacillota bacterium
ACTACATCGTCTTTTTCAAACTTCGCTATCTCACACAATTCTTCCAATGCTGCTTTGACTTCGTTACCAATCTGTCCCATGTTATATTCCTTTCTCGATCTCCACCATCTTAGCTACTCGCCGTTGGTGGCGACCGCCTTCAAATGAACCGTTGAGAAAAGCATGTACGACTTCCAGTGCGGCGCCCGGGCCGATTACCCGTTCACCCAAGGTCAACATATTTGCATCATTATGCGCACGGGTCGCTTTCGCGGAAAACACATCATGACAAAGTGCCGCTCGGATCCCCGGTACCTTGTTTGCGGTCATGCATACGCCGATGCCGGTGCCGCAGACCAGGATCCCCAATTCCGCTCGTTTCTCCGTAATCTCCTTGGCGGCTGCCAAAGCGATATCGGGATAATCGCAGGAATCCGTTGAATGCGTTCCGCAATCCGTCACTTCATAACCATGTGCAAGCAGGTCCTGGCGGATCGTCTCTTTGAGATGAAATCCTCCATGATCGCTCCCGATGACTATTCTCATGATAATCGCCTCCACTTCTCCTCTTATCGTACCATATTCAGTCTATTTACTAAAGTTTTCCAATCGTTGTAAAGCCGCCGTGATCTTTTTTTCGATTTCTTCGTAGCAACGCCGATACATTTCAATGTCGCCGCCGAAAGGATCGCCGACATCGCCACCCAAACCGGACCAAGTACCCAAACTTTGTACTTTTTCGGCAAATTCGGGAGCTCCGTTGCGAATCTGTTCGGCCATATCTTCCGTCATGGTCACGATATAATCCGCCGCTTCCAAGTAGGGCATCGCCAACCGGCGGGAACGATGTGCACTGAGATCCAAGCCATGTTCTTGCGCCACTCGTTGCGCCAATTCATTGGCCGGCGCACCGGGTGCCGGATACAATCCCGCAGACAACACTTGCCAGTCCTCGTTTGCCGTCTGCAAATGGCGCAAAATCCCTTCCGCCATCGGACTGCGACAGGTATTTCCGGTGCAGATAAATAAAATATGCATCTAAACCCTCCAAATTTTACCGTTGGCCGATTTATAAAGTCGATTCATAATGGCCACACCCAATTTTTCTTCCGGCGTTCCTTCTACCCAAATCTCTCTTACATCTTGGTTTTCCAAAAAGAGCAAGGCCTCAAATAATTGTGCCGCCATGGCCTTTTGATTCTCCGCCTCTCCCCAAGTATATATATTCGTCCCGGTGGGCAGGCAGCTTGCCGTTTCCTTGCTGACAAAGTACCCGCAATCCGGCCGATATTCGCGTTTCATCGTCGCCGCAATCTGCTCTTGCGTCCCCATTAGCACTTGGACGGGGATATTCGGCGCATAATGGCGATACTTCATACCGGGCGCTTTAGGGCTGAGTTCTTTCTGCACAAGCGCCGCATCCATTTGTGTCGGTGCATGCAACGCGAGCATCTCGGCCGTGATCGCCCCCGGGCGGTAAATCACGATACCGCCCTCCCGGCAGGACACCACGGTCGACTCCAGGCCGATGCCGGTGGGGCCACCGTCCAGAATGGCCTCCACCCGCCCCTGCAAGTCGTGCCGCACCGATTCCGCCCGACACGGACTCGGCCGGCCGGAGGCATTGGCGCTCGGCGCTGCCAACGGCACTCCGGCGGCCCGGATCAAGGCGCGGGCCACGGGGTGCGCCGGCATGCGCACCGCGACGGTCGTCCCGCCGCCGGTCACTGCGTGCGGGACGATGTCGGCCTTGGGCAGGACCAGTGTCAAAGGGCCCGGCCAGTAGGCCCGGATCAACTCTTCTTCCAAAGGATTTAAATCGGTAGTAAGACGTTTCAACATCGCTACACTGTCGACATGCAAAATCAAAGGATTGTCACTGGGTCTACCTTTGGCATGATAAATTTTTCGCACTGCGTCGGTATCCAAACCATTGGCCCCCAAGCCATATACCGTCTCCGTTGGAAAAGCGACCAAACCGCCTTGCCGCAATATTTCTCCACAATGCTCCAACACCTGAGGATCAGGATGTACCGGATTTACCGCGAGATATTCAGTTCTTAACGCTTTGTTTCCCATAGTATCACTCGATCTCGTTGTCCATAGTCCTGATACAGAACCGGTGCATCATAATGAGGATTCTCCCTCACGAGCCGACTCACCGCCTGACCTTGATCCGCACCGATTTCGACAGCGACCAAACCGCCGGGCTTGACATACTTCCAAGCCTCCGTTACCAGTCGCCGATACAAATCCAATCCGTCCGGGCCGCCATCCAGCGCACGATGAGGTTCATGTTGCACTTCCGGCGCCAACTCCGGAATCACATCCGTACAAATATAGGGCGGATTGGAAACCAATATATCCGCTTGCTCCTCCGCCAAGGGAGCCAACAGATCCCCATTCAGCCATCGGCAACGATCCGCCAACCCCAATTGTTCCCCATTGTGCTTGGCCACCGCCAGAGCCTGCGGCGAAATATCAATTCCGATCCCCGTCCACTGCGGACGGGCATGCAACAAGGATAGTAAAATAGCTCCCGAACCGGTACCTACATCGATGACTTTTCGTTCGCCGGCTGATCCGTGAACGGACAAAATGGCCTCCACCAAAGTCTCCGTTTCCGGGCGAGGAATCAGGACATCCCGATTGACTTGCAAGCGCACGCCCATAAATTCCGTATAGCCTACGATCGCTGCCACACAATAGCCCTCCGCACGTCGCTTCGTATACTCTCGCAAACGGGCACGCTCCGCCTCATCCAAAGGCCGCTCCCGATGCGTGTAGAGATAGAGACGATCCCGTTGCAATACATCCGCCAAAAGCAATTCCGCATCCAAGCGAGGACTTTCGATCCCTTTGCTTTTAAAATGCTCCGTCATCCACTGCAGCACATCCGCAATCGTCCAAATTTTATTCGTCATGACGCAGTGCTTTCTTGCAATTTCAAAGCCTGATCCGCTGCAATCAAACCGGACAAAAGTTCTTCCAAATCTCCATTCAATACGTCCTGCAAGCGATACAGCGTCAAGTTGATGCGATGGTCCGTGACACGACCTTGCGGATAGTTGTAAGTGCGAATTCGCTCCGAGCGATCTCCGGTGCCTACCTGGCTCTTGCGGTCGGCCGCCACTTTGGCATTCGCTTCCTGCAACGCCTTGTCATACAGGCGCGCCTTCAAGACCGTCATGGCCCGCTCCCGATTCTTCATCTGGCTCTTTTCGTCTTGGCAAGTCACGACAATGCCCGTCGGCTTGTGTGTAATACGCACCGCACTTTCCGTTCGGTTGACATGCTGTCCGCCCGCCCCCGACGCACAATAGGTGTCGATCTCGATATCCGTCGGCAAGATTTCGATCTCCACATCTTCCGCTTCCGGCAATACTGCGACAGTAACGGTCGATGTATGCACGCGCCCGGAACTTTCGGTTTCGGGTACACGTTGCACCCGATGCACGCCGCTTTCGTATTTCAGTTTGGAATAAGCACCTTGGCCGCTGATGGAGAAGATCACCTCCTTGTAGCCGCCCAAACCGGTATCATTCCAATCAATCAGCGCCGGTTTCCAACCTTCACCCTCTGCAAAGTGCGTGTACATGCGTAGCAATTCGGCGGCAAAAAGAGCCGCTTCATCGCCGCCGGCACCGGCTCGAATTTCAACGATGACATCCTTGTCGTCATTCGGATCTTTCGGCAAGAGCAATATCTTCAACTTTGCTTCCAGTTCTTCTTTGGCCGCCCGGCACTCCGCCAATTCTTCCTTGGCCAGCTCCACCATATCATCCGGCTGCGACTTGTCTTCCAAGATCTCCGTAGCTTCCCGTAAACCTTGGCAGACCTGCTTATACTCACGAAATACGCTGACCGTCTCCGCCAAATCCGCATGCTGTTTCATCAAACGGCGCCATTCATCTTGGCGTGCAATCACATCTGGATCGCTGATACGTTGCTCCAAATCGATAAACGTGTTTTCAATCACTTGTAATTTTTCTTCTAACATCATCCCATCACTTTCTGCGGTCGAGCTTCTTCCAACGCGCGAATCGCTACTTCTACTTGATCATCATGTGGTGGCGGGGTCGTAATCAACTGCAGCCATAGACCAGGCTTTACTAATGCTACCAATATCGGATGCGTTGCCGTTGCTGCCATCCGGATCCACTCATAGGCTAAACCTGCTACCACTGGCATTAAAATGATACGCGAAAGAATTCGCTCCCACAGCGAAGGCCAGCCTAAAAAAGCAAATACAAAAATGCTCACCACTACCACCATCAACAGAAAATTGGTTCCGCAGCGAGGATGTAAGCGCGGTTGCTTTTGCACATTCTCGACTGTCAAATCTAAACCTTTTTCATAGCAAAAAATCGTTTGATGTTCTGCTCCATGATATTCAAAAACACGTTGAATATCCTTCGTTAAAGAAATACCATACAGATACAATAAGAAAATAATTAAACGAATAATCCCTTCAGCAATATTTAATAAAATATGATTGTCTTGTGTCCCTGGAATAAATTTCGCCAAATAAGTGGGAATAGCTAAAAATAGCACAATTGCCATCAAGGTAGAAAATGCCATCGTCAAATAAATTTCACGATCATTGAGCTTTTCTTCCTCTTCTCCAGCTGCCTGTGCTGAAAACATCAGAGATTTCATTCCTAAAACCAAGGATTCATAGAGAGCCACTACTCCCCTTAGCATCGGCTTTTTGAGTATAGGGTAACGTTCTGCCAAACTGCGTACTCGGTCTTTTTTGACTACAATATCGCCACTAGGAGTACGAACAGCTGTCGCCACATACTCTGGTCCTCGCATCATGACCCCTTCTATGACAGCTTGACCGCCGACATACGCCGGTTTCTTTTCTTTTTCCATAACCAACTCCTATATAACAAAAAACGAGCAGACACTCACGCGCCTGCCCATCGTTCTTATTCGCTATCCTTGCCGTATCGTTTATTGAATTTTTCAATACGACCGCGCGCTTTTGCGAAACGCTGCTGTCCCGTATAGAACGGATG
>JAEZZT010000093.1 GCA_023418435.1 Bacillota bacterium
GATCCATATTGTCCAGTTTATGTGGTATGGAAACGCTGATGTATTGAAATGTTTCTTTTCAGCGTTTGACTCGAATCAAAAATCGAGAAGATTTTTGCAACAGAGTTTGGCCGGGAGTGGAGTTGAAACACTAAGGATAGTAAAAAAAGCTAGTAATCGCCTGTAGATATGGTATAATGAATGAAAATTATGAGATGAGAAAAGGAGAACGCAATGCCGATTATCAGTGTGGATTTATTAGCAGGACGAACTGTTGCGCAGAAGCGCGCTTTTGTGAAAGCTGTGACACAAGTTGCAATGCAACATTTGGATTGTCCTCCGGAAACGGTAAAAATTTATTTTCATGATTTACAAACGCATGATTTAGCAGATGGCGGTGTATTGCGCTGTGATGCTCAACAAGCGGTACAGGAGGTTGAAGAATGAATCCGGACAAATTTACTAAAGAAGGATTGACTTTTGATGACGTCTTGTTAATTCCGGGAGCATCAGAAGTGCTTCCTAGAGATGTGCAAGTAGATACTTGGTTAACTCAGCGTTTACACTTGAATATTCCTATTATGAGTGCGGGAATGGACACAGTCACTGAATCGGAAATGGCCATTGCTATGGCAAGAGAAGGTGGGATTGGTGTTATCCATAAAAATATGGATATTGAAGAGCAAGCACATGAAGTCGATAAAGTAAAGCGGTCAGAGCATGGCATTATTGTCAATCCCATTTATTTGGGTCCAGATGATTTGCTAGGTGATGCAGAGGCTTTGATGGGACGCTATCGCATTTCCGGTGTGCCGGTGACCGTTGATGGAAAATTGGTGGGAATCATTACTAATCGTGATATGCGTTTTGAGACAGATATGTCCAAGCGTATTGGAGAGGTAATGACGAAAGAAGGCTTAGTTACCGCTCCAGAAGGAACCTCTTTGGAAGAGGCTAAAGATTTACTTTGGCAGCATCGTATAGAAAAGTTGCCCTTAGTCGATGAAGCAGGATATTTACGTGGACTGATCACTATTAAAGATATTGAAAAGACGAAAAAATATCCACATGCCGCAAAAGATGCCAATGGGCGTTTAGTAGCAGCTGCTGCGATCGGTGTGGGAGAAGATATGATGACCCGTGCCGAAGCATTGGTAGGAGCGAATGTAGATGTCTTGGTAGTAGACACTGCGCATGGACATTCAGCTGGCGTGATTCGTGCGGTTCGTCGTTTGCGGGAAGCTTTCAAAGACGTTAATATTATTGCAGGTAATGTGGCAACTGCAGAAGCAACAGAGGCATTGATTGCAGCCGGTGCGGACGCAATCAAAGTGGGAATCGGGCCTGGCTCCATTTGCACTACTCGTGTGATTGCAGGTATTGGTGTACCGCAAATTACTGCCGTGTATGATTGCGCAACTGCGGCACGTCGACATGGTATTCCTGTGATTGCCGATGGCGGTATTAAATATTCTGGTGATATGGCTAAAGCGATCGCAGCTGGTGCTTCTGTCGTCATGCTGGGAAATCTTTTAGCTGGTACGCAAGAAAGTCCTGGCGAAACGATTATTTATCAAGGACGTAGTTACAAAGTTTATCGTGGTATGGGCTCTTTGGGAGCGATGAAAGCAGGCAGCAAAGATCGTTACTTCCAGGATAATTTAGATAAATTGGTTCCAGAAGGCATTGAAGGCCGTGTTCCTTATAAAGGATTGGTAGCAGATACGATTTACCAAATGATTGGCGGTTTACGGGCAAGTATGGGCTACTGCGGAGTGCCTACTTTGCAAGATATGATTGAAAAGACACAGTTTGTGCGAATTACTAATGCGGGCTTGGTCGAAAGTCATCCGCATGATGTGAGTATCACCAAAGAAGCGCCAAACTATAGTATGAATTAAAATGCAACAGCATTTAAAAAAAGATCCTTTTCCACCACGTTATGATATTTTGTCGGTGGGAGTGGACTCATTGTCTTTGCAAGAAGCATTGGATCTGTTAGCACAATGGAGTGAAGATAATCAGGCGCGATATATTGCCACTGCTAATGCAGAGATGGTTATGCGTGCGCGCAAAGACATACAACTTGCCAAGGTTTTGCATGAGGCGGATTTAGTGGTTCCGGACGGAGCCGGAATTATTTGGGCAGGAGAGCACTTATCTGCCCATTTTGCTGAGCGGGTGGCCGGTATTGATTTGATGATAGCTACTATTCGCTATGCACAGGAGAAAAACTTTCCCTTTTATTTATTGGGGGGAGCTCCGGGAGTGGCGCATCAAGCCGTCCGACAAATGCAGGCGAAGTGGGGAACTTTGCCGGTAGCAGGTGTCCGTAACGGATTCTTTCTGCCGGAAGAATCTCCGCAATTGGTAGCGGAGATTCAGGAGAGCGGCGCCAAGTTTTTATTTGTCGCGCTCGGTGTACCGAAACAGGAGTTTTGGATTCACGAGAATCTATCCGCCTTGCCGGGGATTACCGCCATGGGTGTAGGAGGATCATTGGATGTCATCTCCGGGAATCTGCGCAGAGCACCGCTTTGGATGCAGAAAAATCGTTTAGAATGGTTGTATCGTCTATGTTTACAACCGCAACGTGCCGGTCGAATGATGGTCTTGCCGCAATTCATGTGGCAAGTCTGGTCCGAAAAACGTAGAAGAAAAAAAGCTTTGCAGAGGGGAGGGAAACAGTGAAAACGACAATTGTAAAAGAAGGATATCCGTTTATTGCCGTAGCAGCTGTTTTAACTCTGGGAGCGCTTGTTTTTCTTTCTTGGAAATGGGCGATATTGCCCTTTCTTTTCACCTGTTTTTTCTGTTTTTTCTTCCGCTCGCCGCAGCGGCATATACCGCAGGACCCCTGTACGATTGTTTCGCCGGCGGACGGTAAAGTCATGGCCGTGGAAGAAACTACGGAGATGTTGTTTCTCGGAGGGCCCTGTCGAAAAGTGACCATTTTTCTGTCGGTGTTCGATGTCCATGTCAATCGTAGCCCCATTGCCGGTGAAATCAAATTTCGCCAATACACCCAAGGGGGATTTCGCCCGGCATACAAAGAGTCGGTCGGTTATGAGAACGAACGTCATACCATCGGCATCGAAAATGAACGATTGTCGGTTGTCGTTACGCAGATCGCAGGTTTGCTGGCCCGTAGAATCGTATCTTGGAAGCAATTGGGCAACTATTTACACAAAGGTGAGTTGTACGGCATGATCAAATTCGGCTCATGTACGGAAATATTTATGCCTTTGGATGTGGAAGTGGCAGTCAAAAAAGGTGATAAAGTAGTGGGCGGTGTCAGTG
>JAEZZT010000098.1 GCA_023418435.1 Bacillota bacterium
GAGATGTACAGGTCTTTGCCCGGCTGTGAAGCGAGATGGCCCGTCGTCAACTACATGCTCTTGCATTTTTCGCCAACCCGGGCACAACAAATAATGAAAAACCTGCGCAAGCAAGGTATTTTGGTACGTGATTGCAGTAATTACTATAACTTGGGAGATGGGTATATCCGGATCGCCATACGCACTCCGGAAGAAAATGATTTTCTTTACTCACATTTCCTAAAAGAGGTGAAAAAGAGTGATTGAATTATACTTGGTACGACATGGGCAAACAGTATGGAATCATAGTGGCAGGTACCAGGGGATCACCGATGTAGAATTGAGTGAATTGGGCATACGGCAGGCACAAGCCGTAGCGGAGTACTTTCTCGACATCCCCTTGGACGCCATCTATGCCAGCGATCTGGACAGAGCCTATCAGACCGCATTGCCATTGGCGGTGAGTAAAGGCTTGGAGATCGAAAAACGCACGGAACTGAGAGAGATTAACTTCGGTGCTTGGGAAGGGTTGACCTATGAAGAAATCAATGCCAGGTGGCCGGGAAATATCGAATGGATGTATGCCAACGCCAAGGATGTGCGCATCGAAGGCGGTGAATCCTTCGGTGATGTGCAATTGCGAGCGTCTCGGATTATTACCGAGATCGCCGAAAAATATCCCGACGGTTCGCGGGTGGCGATTGTCTGCCATGGGGGAACGATCCGCTGCTTACTTTGCTACTTGCTCCATATCGATTTGGATTTAGCCTGGAACTTCAAACAGGACAATGCGAATATTTCCATCGTGCATTATTATGGAGAGAGAAATCTTCTTGCACTTTTGAATGATGTCCATCACTTACATGTAGTTTTCAACGGCTGAATATGTTATGATATTAGCGTGAATAAATATGGATGAACTACTATAAATATGACTACTTTACAAGAAATTGCCGGCCAATTGCAGCCGGAACATGGAAACCAATTTGCAATCTGGGTTCACAAAGAAGTCAATGTACGCTATTTCAGCGGTTTTACGGGCGATAGCAGTGAACTGCTTTGGACACCGCAAGACATGTACTTGGTCACGGACGCTCGCTATACCACCCAGGCCACGGAGGAATGTGCAGCCTGTACGGTGGTCAACCATCGCGGTAACGTCTTGGCAACTATTCGTGAGCTCTGTGAACAACAAAATATCAGAACTCTGTTTTTGGAAAAAGAAGAGATTTCTGCCCGCAGCTATGAACGACTTTTGGACTTGTGGCCCGGCGTCGGCTGCATCGATATTTCCTTGGACTCTGCGAGACAGATCAAGTCGGAAGAAGAACTGGATTGTATTCGGCGAGCTTCCCGCATTGCGGATGCGTCATTACAGAGCATTATGACCTTATTGCAACCGGGACGGCGGGAGGCGGAGATTCGTGTCGCCTTGGAGAAAGCGATGTTGGATCATGGTTCCGAACGCCCTGCCTTCGAGACCATCGTAGCCAGCGGGAAAAGAAGTGCGCTTCCGCACGGAGTGGCTTCCGCCAAAGAGTTGGCCGTCGGAGATTTTCTGACCATCGATTTCGGCGCGGTCTACCGGGGTTATCATTCGGATATGACACGGACATTTGTCATCGGTCGAGCCAGTGCCAAACAAAAAGATATGTATGATGCTGTCTTGGGTGCACAACAGAGGGCGATAGAGGCCATTGCGATTGGCAAGCCTTGCCGCGACATCGATGAAGTGGCAAGAAATTATTTGAGAGAGCGTGGCTATGGTGAATATTTTACGCATTCATTGGGTCACGGAGTAGGTTTGGAGATTCATGAACAACCTACTTTTTCTCCTCGTGCTGCAGATATGCTGCAGGCCTTTCAGGTAATCACTGTAGAGCCGGGAATATATATTCCCGAGTACGGCGGTTTACGAATAGAAGATGCGGTGATCGTTCGGGAGGATACACCGGAAATATTAACTTTATTCCCGAAACAGCTTATTGAAATTGAAGTGGGGGATTTTGTATGATTTCTAGTAATGATTTTCGTCCGGGTGTAACTATTGAAATTGACAACCAAGTTTGGCAAGTCGTAGACTTTCAACACGTAAAACCGGGAAAAGGCGCCGCTTTCGTGCGTGCAAAGATTAAGAATTTACAGACCGGGGCAGTGGTGGAAAGAACCTTCAATGCCGGTGAAAAATTGCCCCGCGCTCGTGTGGACCGTCGACCGATGCAGTACTTGTATGAGTCCGACGGAACCTACAACTTCATGGACAATGAAACCTATGACCAAATCATGCTGACGAAGGAGCAATTGGATACGGCACTCAACTTTTTGAAGGAAAATATGGAAATTTCCATTATGTTCTTCAATGGAGTCGTGATCGGTGTCGAATTGCCGAACTCCGTTGATTTGGAGGTCGTTGAAACAGATCCGGGAATCCGTGGAGATACGGCAACCGGCGGCACCAAACCGGCCAAATTGGAAACAGGATATGTCGTAAAAGTTCCATTATTCATCAATACGGGAGATGTGTTGCGTATTGATACGCGTTCCGGCGATTATATCGAACGCGCATAACGGCACGGATTGAGGAAAGCGATGAGTATCTCATCGCTTTTTGTCGCATTCATATCGGAGTGAAGATGGATGTTCAAGATTTGGAATTTGGAAAATTGGAAATCAGTGATCGAGCATTGGCGGCCATTGCCGGAATTACGGTGCAACATATGCCGGAGATTGCGGGACTGGAGAATGGTTTGGTCAATGAATTGACCTCCATGTTCGGTAAAGACAGCAATACGGATGGCATCAGCGTCAACAGTGATGGAGACCAAGTCGTAGTCGATGTCTACATACGTGTGCATTACGGTACGCGTATCCCCGATGTGGCCTTGCGGCTGCAAGAGAAAGTTCGTACGGCTTTGGAAACTTTTGCCGAGGTGACCGTCACCGCCATCAATGTGTATGTCCAAGCGATTGAGATGCCGGCTACCGAGGAATAAAATGAAAGAAAAGAAATCGGAAAGAACAATGACATATACAAACTCTGCAGCGAAGATTCGTACATCGCTTTTAAAAATCCCGGGAGTCTTGGAGATTCTCGACCATTTGGTAGAGGATTTCAAAAGCAGTATTTCGATGGGCAAGCGCAAGAACAAAAACGGTATCGTTTTTATAGAAGGCGATCGGGACCTGGTGGTGGAAGTAGCCGTCATTCTAGCGTACGGCATGCAGATTCGCCCCATCGCCATGAAAATGGAAGAAGAAATCTGCCGCATGATGCAGATGTATCGTCTGGATAAAACCATTCGTGTCAGAGTGATTGTAGAAAGTGTACGGGAGATGGAATGATAAATAGACATGCTGCGCGAGAAATCGCATTCAAATACTTATATAGTCGATCCATTCACAAGTCGGTGAGTACGTTGCCTGACGAAGAATCCTTGTCACCTGAATTGGCCGATTTTTGCCAATTATTATTGACTACTTACGAGGAGCATGCGGAAGAAATCGATGCATGGATTGAAAAGCATTCCCTGCACTGGAAAGTGGCGAGAATGCACAGTGTGGATTTGGCTCTTTTGCGATTGGCAATTACGGAGTATCGGTATTGCAAACCGCAAGACATGAACAAGGCCATGATTATTGATGAAGCATTGGAATTGGCCAAGGTGTATAGTGATGAGAAGTCGACGGCCTTCATCAACGGTGTCTTGAATCAGGCGCTGCAGGAAGAATGATGAAAAAATGTTACTTGGGGATTGACACCAGTTGTTATACGACTTCGGTGGCTATTATTTCCGAGCAGGGAGACTTGCTTGCCGAAGAACGACGGCTCTTACAAGTAGCTGGCGGTAAAAAAGGCTTGGCACAATCGGAAATGGTCTTTCAGCATATCCGCAATTTGCCGGATTTGTTTCAGCTAGCTTGGTCTCAAGTGGCTGCCGAGTACGAATTGCAAAGCGTGGCGGTGTCTGCATGGCCGCGCCGTCGCGAGGATTCGTATATGCCGGCGTTTTGGGCAGGGCGAAGCATAGCGAGAACTTTGGTGAGTACATTGCGCATTCCCTTGTTGGAATACAGTCATCAGGAGAACCATGTTTTTGCAGCCATTCGTGAGTTTCCCGAATGGTGGGGGCGGCCCTTCTATATGTTGCATCTCAGTGGAGGAACCACGGATGTACTCGAAATCCGCTGGCAAGATAGTGTACCTATGGCAACGGAAATAGCCAGCAGTGAAGATATTTCTGCGGGGCAATTGATCGATCGTTGCGGAGTGCTTTTAGGGCTGGATTTTCCCTGTGGGCCAAAGCTTGAGGAATTAGCCAAAACGGCTTCCGGGGATGTGCATTTACCCATCTCCAGAAATCCTCATATTATCAGTTTTGCCGGTGCAGAAACTGCCTTGAAGAGAGAGTTGTCCTCGGGAAATTGGTCGGCAGAAACGGCGTCCCGGGCAGTGTTGGACTGCATTGAGCGTACTCTTCGTCGCTTCTTCGTGCGACGGGAGTGGAATACTTCCTACCCGCTATTTGCTGTAGGCGGCGTAATGGCCAATCAATACTTGCGTAAAGAATTGGCCAACACACTCTTGAGTAAAGGAGTACAGGCAATATTTGCAAATCCGAGTTACAGTAGCGATAATGCAACCGGAAATGCATTTGCTGCCATGTATATGGATAAAAATGGTTGATTTCAAACCTCGTGCTGTCAAGACAGTCAAAGATATTGCGGACTATCTTGAAAAAACTTTAAAAAAAGACGCAGAATTACAAAATCAAATTATTGAAGGAACGATTGTGGCTATTCGCAATGCCAGTTCCGGACTTTGCTATTTCAAGTTGGGCGATGACAAATCAT
>JAEZZT010000004.1 GCA_023418435.1 Bacillota bacterium
ACTCCGAACGGTTTGGTGGTATGCGCCTTGACATTTTGAATCTGTTCACGCAAAAGATCTCCCGGCATATTTCCTGCACCGATAATTCCTAAACCGCCAGCCTCAGATACAGCTGCTGCCAATTCCCAGGTGCCTAGCCAGGCCATACCCCCTTGTAAAATCGGATACTCAATTCCTAATAATTCCGTCACTATAGTTTTCATAATTTTATTTCACCATTCCACTACCACACTGGCCCAAGTCAATCCAGCTCCAAATCCAGTCAAAACTACAATATCTCCCGTTTTTAACTTCCCTGCCTGCACTGCCTCATGTAAGGCAATAGCAATAGACGCTGCTGAAGTATTACCTAATCTATCTACATTAATATATACGCGCTCCATGCCAATTCCCATCCGTTTGGCTGCAGATTTGATAATCCTCAAATTGGCTTGATGAGGGATAAACAAAGAAATTTCATCGGCAGATTTGCCACATTTTTCCAACACTCGTAATGCTGATTCCTCTACTACGCCAACTGCAAATTTGAAAACTTCCTTGCCATCCATAATAATACGCATTTTTTCTTCAGCAAGCTCAGTATGCTCCTGACCAGAAAATTGACTTCCGTAGATACCAAGTACACCTGCACCACTACCATCTGAGCCTAAATCAGCTGCCAATATTCCTGGCTGATAAGAAAGTCCTAAGACCGCAGCACCTGCTCCATCGCCAAAAAGCACACAAGTATTTCGGTCCTGCCAATCGACGAACCGAGTTAAATTTTCTGCACCGATGACCAGCACTTTTTCATAGAGTCCTCCGGCAATCATTTGGGACGCCGTTGCTAAACCATAGACAAAACCACTACATCCTGCGGACAAATCAAATGCGCCTGCATGACTCGCACCTAAAGCTTCTTGGATACGACATGCTACTGAAGGAGTTGTGGTATCCGGAGTGGCAGTGGCCACCAATACCAAATCGATCTCTTCAGCTTTGACTCCTGCATTGGCTAATGCCTCCTGTGCCGCACGCAAACCCATGGCTGAAGTTCCCATCTC
Organism: Bacillota bacterium; assembly: GCA_023418435.1. Classification (GTDB taxonomy): domain Bacteria; phylum Bacillota; class Negativicutes; order Veillonellales; family Negativicoccaceae; genus JAEZZT01. Next base: position 1,044 of record JAEZZT010000004.1, read on the forward strand.
TTCAGCTGCCACTCTACGCTCACGGATTCCTGTCCGAGTTTGAATCCATTCATCGGAAGTATCCACCATCATTTCCAACTCTGCATTGGTCAATACCTTTTCCGGTAAATACGCTCCCGTTCCTAAAATTCTTGCATATCTATTCTCTTGTTTCGCCATTCCGTTCCGCCTCTCCAGCCACTGCACGTTCTACCAGGGCTGCCATATCCGATTCTGCCAACTTGGAGGCTAAGCGAGTCGCATTGCAAATCGCCTTGCGCTTCGATGCCCCGTGACAAATAATGAGCCCACCTTTGATGCCCAACAAGGGTGCTCCTCCATACTCCGCATAATCTACGGACTTCTTCATTTTCGACAATGCCGGGTACAGCAACCAAGCCCCCAGCTTGGCGCGCCATCCGCCGCTACCGATCGCATCTTTCAGCAATGTGAAAAACATCCCTGCCAAACCTTCGCCGAATTTCAGCAGCGCATTGCCCGTGAAGCCGTCACAAACCACTACATCGGCAGAAGTTGTCGGAATATCTCGCCCCTCCACATTACCGATAAAGGGATAAATTTCCTGCTCCTTCATCAGCGAATATACCTTGGTAATCAAAGGCTTGCCCTTCAATTCTTCCGTACCGATATTCAATAGCCCCAATTTCGGGTTTTCAATGCCGGCTACTTCTTTCGCATAATAATAGCCCAACAATGCATTTTGCATCATATTTTTTTCATTGGGGTCCGTGCCGGCACCGGTGTCCAACAAAATCACCGAACCGCCCGTCGCATTGGGAATAGTCGTCGCAATCGCCGGCCGTTCAATCCCTTTGATCCGACCGATCCCCAACAATCCCGCCGTCACGGCCGCACCTGTCGATCCCGGAGCTACCATTGCCCCACATTCTCCATGTTTCACCAAGCGAGCGCACACGGAAACGGATGCGTCTTTCTTCTTGCGAAAAGCCATTCCGGGGTGCTCATCCATACCGATGACCTCCGTACTATGCCGGATCTCTACCAAGGGATGATCCGCCATACCTTCGGCCTGTACCAGGGGACGAATTTGTTCCTCATCCCCGACAAGAACAATAGGTATCTGCCATTGTTTTACCGCTGCCAAAGCACCGATAACTATTTCTTGAGGGGCATAATCGCCACCCATAGCATCAATCGCGATTTTTTTCATCCTGTTCCTCCCGCCATGCTTTCATAATGAACTTAGCTCGAAACACTTCTTCACAATCACGAATAAATCTCGTCCAAATATAGTATTCTTGCCCGCGTATGCGTACCACTTCCAACTTCAATACCAAGCGTTCATGCGGCCGCACCGGTTGTTTGTACTTAATATTGCTCACACCGCACCAGGTCACCGGTTCCGTGACGACCTTGCTCGCCAACTCGTAGGCCATACCGTACAAAGCCTGTGCCGAAACCCAACCATTGGATTCCGCCATCGCCGGAGTCGTTGTAAAGAGAGATATCGCCGAACGATTTGCTTCATACTCAAGCAATTCACCGGAGGTTGTTGCCAATGTTTCTTTTACCGCTGATTTCATGCGGGCTCGCAGTTCGGGTATCCCTAAGGCCGCTCGATCCATCCGAATCGTGGCCACGGACACCGACAATTGCCCGGCCAAATCCTCATCCGTAAGGAATGGATTTTCCTGCAACAATCGCCCCAGCTCCGCTCTCCTTTGCTTTCTGTCTGCCATACCTTCTCCTTTTTAATACCTGGTGCTAATACCTACTATCAATTATATAAAAAAGTTTCTTCACATGGCAATAGAAATCCCCAAATTACATCTGTTTCCAAATATTTTTGACAAATTACTAATAAGCAATACGGGTATAAAAAAACGGTACCGAAGTACCGTTTTTATTTTCTCAAACCTAATTTTTCAATCAATGCACGATAGCGCTCAATATCTTTGCGACGCAAGTAGTCGAGCAAGCCACGGCGTTGACCTACCAATTTCAACAAACCGCGACGGGAATGATGGTCTTTCTTGTGTTCTTTCAAGTGATCCGTCAAGTAGTTGATGCGGGCTGTCAAAATGGCGATTTGCACTTCCGGAGAACCGGTGTCCGTAGGATGTACGCGATGTTCTTCAATGAGTGCTTGTTTTTGTTCCAAAGTCAACATGGTAATTCCTCCTTTTCCTATTTCTAAACACAGCCAAGTATGCCGTCGGAGACTCGAGCCACCGAGCTATGTCGATTCCTAATGTATTGTACGTGATTTTCCGCTATTTGTCAAAACTTTTATAAATCTCCCTCAAAAATCTCGAGGCTCTTCAAATAGTTGATGATTTCCAAGTGAATTTCTTCTGCCGGGCGGAGTTTTTTCTCTTTTACGCACTCCACTCTTTGCCAATGGTAGGTAGCCACCAAGAGATCATATGCATCGTGACAACGACGAAGATAGTTCTGATCCGCTTCGTGAATATCTTGCGCTTGCGCTTGTCCGTCTTTCCATTCTTTTCGTGCCGAAAGAAGTTCCAAGGTATATTCCAAAGGGATATCCAACAAACACACGGCATCCGGCCGAGGCAAAGCAAATTTTTCATACTCCAAATCATCCAACCAAGCCAAAAACTCTTCTGCCGCCGATCCGTCTTCGCACTTCGTCATCTGATGTACCATATTGCTGGTGACATACC
>JAEZZT010000103.1 GCA_023418435.1 Bacillota bacterium
ATATATTGCTCTGATCGCTTTTTTGTTGATGATGATCGGCGGTCTCCTGACGTATTTATGGGTGCTCCCGACGTATTCGCAGACCAAAGGAAACTTGTCCGCACTGGAACCGCCGCGAGGTGAAAAGGTACTGTCCAATGTACGGAACACGGATATTGTTCAGGCGGTCAAGCAAGTCGGTCCGGCAGTCGTGGGAATCACGACGAGAGTATATGATCGAGATATTTTTGATCGCCGTGTGTTGGTGGGCGAAAGTATCGGTAGCGGTGTCATTTTTGACGCCAAGGGCTACATCGTCATGAATTACCATGTGGTAGGAAACAGCAAGGATGTCAGTGTCTTACTGGCGGACGGAACGAATGTACCGGGCAAGGTCATCGGCGGCGATCCGGCGACCGATCTGGCCGTGATCAAAATTGAAGGCAAGAATTTGCCGGTCGCCGTATTCGGAGATTCCGACTCTCTGGTACCGGGCGAAACGGCCATTGCCATCGGCAATCCATTGGGCTTGGAATTGCGCGGATCCGTGACGGTCGGAGTTATCTCCGCACTCAATCGGACGATCAATCCGGCCGAACAGAGATTCCCGCTTATTCAAACGGATGCTGCCATCAATCAGGGCAATAGCGGTGGGGCTTTGGTCAATGCCGAGGGCAAAGTGATCGGCATCAACAGTATTAAAATCGCCAATGCCGGCGTGGAAGGTTTGGGTTTTGCCATTCCGATCAATTCCGCACGCCCCATCCTCAAGCAATTGATTGAACATGGGCAAGTACGCCGTCCGTACTTGGGACTGTGGGCGTTGGATAAACAGATGGCGGCACGCTATGGCTATGAATGGAAAGAAAACGGCGGAATTTTGGTGTTGCGTGTCGATCCGCAGGGACCGTTGGCAAGAACGCCGATCGGAGCGCAGACATTGATTACGGCGGTGGATGGACATGCCGTGACGACCTTGACGGAATTCAGAAATCAAATTGAACAACATCATCCCGGCGAAAATGTCGTGCTTCGCTATCGCCGCGGCAACGGCGAAGACCAGGTGACGGTGCGTCTGGGTGAGGTCAAGTAATGAAGTATCGCATCGTGGCCATCGGCAAAATCAAACAACGCTACTTGCAAGAAGGCATCGCTGAATATGTGAAACGTTTGCGTCCGTATGGAGGTGTGACGATCAGCGAGGTGTCCGAAGGAAAAATGTCCGATCGCCCTTCTCCGGCCGAATTGCAAAAGCTCCTGGAAGAAGAAGGCGAGCGTCTGCTCAAGCAAGTGCGTCCGGATGACTACTTGGTGTTGTTGGATTTGCATGGCAAAATGTACAGCTCCGAGAAATTTGCCGACTATTTGCAGGACTTGGCATTGGCCGGACATGGCGAAGTCGTTTTCGCGATCGGTGGCGCGTATGGAGTGGGAGAGAATATTCGAGCTCGTGCCGATTTGAAAATTTCGTTGGGGAGTTGGACATATACTCATCAAATGGTAAGATATTTATTAACAGAACAACTATATCGAGCAGAAAAAATAAATCGCAATGAACCCTATCATTGGTAATGAGGTGACAGAATGGACAAGGAGCGCCGGGAGCAGGAACGGGAATGGGAGCGGATCGTCAACGACAGCCGCAAAAACAATACCAATATTATCAACATGTTTACGACGGAGACGACTCATGTAGAGACTTTCACGGAAAAGTTTCGTGTACAGGCAGCGCAAAGCGTGGAAGGCCTACAGCAAATGCGTCGGGAAATGCAGGGCGCCGTTGATGAGGTGGCCGCAGCGAAAGAGGAGATTCCGACAACCGCACAGGAAGGCTCCGCTTGGCAGTACATGGTGGAGCGGAAAAGTAATTTTGAATATATTCTGCGTGATTTCGAGGATTTGTTGACGAATACGGAGAAATTGATTGACGGTATCGTCGCGTTGACCCATGTCGTGGATCAGATGGCGGCCGAAGGTTTGCACCCCAATCAATTGATTCTCTATGAAGAAGAGTTCAAGGATTTGACACGCAAAGTCAATGATATTTTCCACCAGATCAATTTGGCGGCGTTCCATTTGCATGGGACGTTGGCCAAGGAAAAAGAAATTGCCGTGAATATGCGTTTGGGTACGGAAAAAGAGGAAGATGTCCTACGCCATCATCAGGCGGTACTTTGGGCGTACAATCAATACTTGGAATATCGCGCTACGGGCAATCAATACATCATTTCGACCATGCAGGCCTTGGATATATTCATGCAGGCCATTCGCAAAGAGGTCATGCGTCGCAAGGTCGAGCAATTGCATGTCAGCGCTCGGGATATTTCTCTGGCACGCATGGAGGCCATGGCCAAGCAGGAGAAAGAGCGCGCGGCACGTCGAGAACTGGGCGAGGACTATGAAGAAGAGGAAGAGACGGAGTTGCCGTCCATGCCGTCCGTGACTCGCTCGACGGTCGTTTCGGAAGAGGCCTTGCGCCGTGCGCAGGCGGAACGTGAAGCCCGGGAGGCCAAGGCGCAGGAAGAAGAGGAACGTCGAGTTTTGGAAGCACAGGAGAAGGCGTCCGACGAAGTAGAGGAGTTCGGTGAGGAAGAGGAAAAACGACCGCTGTTCCCGCTTTTGATTTTGATATGTATCTTACTCGGTGTGGCGTACTATTATTTCTTTATGAAACAATAATTGCCGCCGAGCAAAAACAATCACTACCACGGTAGTGATTGTTTTTTATTGCAGATTTGAGGCTTCTTCCTGTAAATGATGAAAGCGCAAAAAGTTGGCAGCGACTTTGGTCAAGGGACGATGCTTGACGATGACGATACTTCGCTGGACGGAAAGATTCGGATGACGAATCGCCGTATAGGTCAGTTCCCCGATAAAGTTTTCCATTACCTGTTCGGGAACAATGGCGCAGGCACGTTTTTCACGGGCCCACATCAGTGCTGCCGCCCTTGTGGTGCAGATGCCTAAAATCGTCGGCTGAAATCCTGAGCGACGACAAGTTTGCAAAAACAACTCCGAACAACCTCGTGAAAGCACCAGCGGAACATCCTGCAAAGTTTCCAGCGAGATGGATGAAAAGCGTTCTCCGGCCCAATGGTAGTCATGCGCTGCCGCTACCAATAGCCGCTCCTTGCGCCGCTCCAGGACGGTGAAGCGTTCCGGCTGGAGAAGCGGCGCATTGGCCACGCCGATCTCGGACATTCCGGAGAGCAATTGTTCCGTTTGGCTGGCGATGCTGACTTCATGCAAGCGATGCGTGACCGCCGGATAGGCTCGGCTGAACGGCACGAGGTACTCGCGAATGAACATCAAGGCAGTGGACGGTGACAGTGAAATGGCCAATTGTCCTGCCAAGCCCTGCTGTCGATGGGAGATCTTTCGCCGGAGATTATCTTCGGCAGCCAGCAAGTATTGCGCCTCTTCGTAGAGATATTGGCCGGCCTCCGTGAGCGTAATTTGCCGAGTACCCCTTGCCGTTTCCAACAAGGGCGTGCCCAAATGTTGTTCCAATTGTCGTAAGCGATGCGTCAGAGCCGGTGGCGCGATGCGCAAACGTCGTGCTGCGCCGGCAATGGTTTGTTCCTCCACAATGGCTAAAAAGTCGCGATAATATTCTAAGTCCATAGTTCCTCCTCTTTGTATTATAGCAAAAGAATAAAAAATATTCATTTAAATAAAAAAATAAATAATTTTCATTGATTAAAAGGAGTGATAGGATAATTTTGGGATGAACATAGAAGGAGGAAAAGGCCATGTTGGATGAAACCAGGTTACGCCATCCGGCCTTACGCTCCAAACTGATGTCGCCGGATGAGGCGGCACAAATGATTACCGACGGGATGCATGTGGGGGTAGGCGGTTTTACTCCCTCGGGGTATCCGAAACAGACCACCCTTGCTCTAGCCAAGCAAATCGAAGGTGGCAAAACATGTCGGATTCATTTATGG
>JAEZZT010000104.1 GCA_023418435.1 Bacillota bacterium
ATCTAGTGTAATGCCTTCGAAATTTCTCTTTTCTTCCTCCGTCATCACTCGTGGCATCTCAGTTGTGTAAGTTTCATTATGGTTTTGCTCTGTCATGTCATCTCCTACTCATTGAGTAATTTCAACAACAATTCATTGACCATTTGCGGGTTGGCCTTGCCCTTGGTTGCCCGCATGGTTTGACCGACCAGGAACCCGATCGCTTTCTGTTTGCCGGCCTTGAAGTCCTCTACGGATTGCGGATTGGCAGCAATGATTTCGCGAATCGTGCCTTCCAATGCACCACTGTCCGAGATTTGCTTGAGTCCTTTTTCTTCAATGATGGTTTCCGCCGTCTTGCCGGTTTGCCACATGTCGACAAATACCGACTTGGCGATCTTCCCGGAGATCGTGCCGTCCTTGATCTTGCCCAGCAATTCCACCATCGCACTCGGAGTCACCGGTGCCCGGTCCGCAGTCAATGCACTCTCATTGAGGCTCTTGGAGAAATCGCCCATCAACCAATTGACCGATTCCTTGGCGTCTGCACCTGCGGCCACCATGGCATCGAAATATTCCGCCATCGCGCGGCTCGTGGTAATGACACCTGCGTCATAGGACGACAAGCCATATTCATCCGCATAGCGTTTACGACGTGCATCGGGAAGTTCCGGCAGTTGCGCTCTGACCTCTTCAATATATTCATCGGAGATCCGGAACGGCACCAGATCCGGTTCCGGGAAGTAGCGATAATCATTGGCCTCCTCCTTGGTACGCATGGACAGCGTCACGCCCTTGCCTTCGTCCCAAGTCCGTGTTTCCTGAACGATCTCTTCGCCATCTTCCAATGCTTCCGCCTGACGCTGCGCTTCGTATTGAATACTGCGCACGACACCTCGAATGGAGTTGATGTTTTTCATTTCGACCTTGGTACCCAATTCCGTTGTGCCGACTTCGCGAATGGAAACATTGGCATCGCAACGCAAGCTGCCTTCTTCCATCTTACAATCGGAAACGGCGATATATTCCAAGATCGATTTCAGTTTTTCCATGTAGGCGCCGGCTTCTTCGGCAGTCCGCAAATCCGGCTCGGACACGATTTCCAACAGAGGTACACCGGTCCGGTTATAATCTACATTCGAAGAATCGGAGTCCGTAATCGTACTGCCGCTATGCACGAGCTTACCGGCATCTTCTTCCATATGAATACGGGTAATACCGATGCGCTTCGTTTCTCCATTGACTTCAATATCCAAGTAGCCGTGCTCGGCAATCGGCAAATCATATTGAGACGTTTGGAAGTTTTTCGGCAAATCGGGATAGTAATAATTCTTGCGGTCGAATTTAGTAAAATTGGCAATCTTACAATTCAACGCCAGTCCTGCCCGCACGGCAAATTCTACGACTTTTTTATTGAGCACGGGCAATACACCGGGCATGCCCAAGCAGACCGGACAGACATTCGTATTCGGTGCAGCCCCGAACGAGGTACGGCAACCGCAAAAGATTTTCGTTTCGGTCTTCAGTTCCGTATGTACTTCTAAACCAATCACACTTTCGTACTTCATTATTCCACCTCTCCTATCTCGGGCGTAGCGGTAAATTCAGGATGTGCTTGCTCGAATGTGTAGGCTGCTCGTAGTAACAGTTCTTCGGACAGATTCGGTCCGATCAATTGCAAGCCGATGGGCAAACCGTCCGCAAATCCGCAGGGAATACTGATCCCCGGAATCCCCGCCAAATTCACGGGAACCGTGCAAACGTCTTCCATGTACATCGACAAAGGATCCGCTGTTTTTTCACCGAATTTGAATGCCGTCCCCGGAACGGTCGGTGTGACGATCAAATCGACCTGTTCAAAGGCTTTGGCAAAGTCTTCTTTAATTAAAGTACGAACTTTCAATGCCTTGAGATAGTATGCATCATAGTAACCGGCGCTGAGCACATATGTTCCCAGCATAATCCGGCGCTGTACTTCCGGCCCGAAACCTTGCGTACGGGTCTTTTTGTACATATCGATAATATTTTCACCCGGCACTCGTAACCCGAAACCGACGCCATCGTATCTGGACAAATTGGAGCTTGCTTCCGCCGGAGCAATGATGTAGTACGCGGAAATCGCATACTTTGTCCGCGGCAACGAAATGGGAATGAGCTCGGCTCCCATGGTTTCGTAATCCTGCAAGGCTTTTTCCACTGCTTCTTTGACAGCCGGCCGAATTCCATCACCGAAAAATTCTTCGGGAATACCGATTTTCAAGCCTTTGACGTCTTCACGCAAGGCCTGTGTATAGTCCGGTCGATCCCCCGGAATACTGGTGGAGTCTTTCGGATCGTGTCCGGCAATGGCATTCAGGACAATAGCACAGTCTCTGACATCTTTCGTGATCGGCCCGATTTGGTCGAGGGACGATGAAAATGCCAGCAAGCCGTAACGGGACACCAAGCCGTAAGTCGGTTTCAAGCCGACCAAGCCGCAATACGAGGCCGGTTGGCGAATACTGCCGCCGGTGTCCGATCCCAGCGTCCAAATGGCCTCCGTAGCCGCCACGGCAGCTGCACTACCGCCACTGGAGCCTCCGGGTACATGTTCCGTATTCCAAGGGTTGCGGGATGCTCCGAATGCGGAGTTTTCCGTGGAGCTTCCCATAGCGAACTCGTCCATATTCAACTTGCCCAAGGAAATATAATCCTGCTTTTCCAGCAACTCGATGACCGAGGCCGTATACGGTGCGACAAAACCCTCCAAAATTTTGGATGCGGCAGAAGTCGTTTCCCCAGTAATACAAATATTATCCTTGATCGCCCCGGGAATACCTGCCAAAGGTGCAATTTCTTCGCCGGCAGCAATCTTTCGATCGACACGCTCTGCGGTCGCCAAGGCTTTCTCATGAGTATCCGTCAAGTACGCATGGACCTGCGGCTCGTGTTTTTCTTTGTGGCGGATAATTCGCTCCGTCAATTCGGTGGCGGAGATTTCTTTTTCCACCAACATCCGATGTAGTTCATGTACAGTCCAATTCTTCATTCTGCTCCCCCTTATACCAGTTTCGGCACTTTGAAGTAATCGCCGTCCCGCTCCGGTGCATTTTGCAATGCGGCCTCATGATCTAACGAAGTATGCGGAACATCTTCACGCCATACATTGTACAATTCTACGGCATGGACTGTCGGCTTGACATCATCCGTCGGCAAAGCATTCAACTCTTCCATATAGGTCAAAATATTATTCAAAGATGCCGCCATCGCTTCCGATTTGGCGGGATCCCACTCCAAACGAGCTAAGTGGGCAATCTTCGCTAACTCTTGGTCCGTTAATTTCATTTTTTCGCCTCCAGATCGATCGGTACGAAGACCATCGATTTTCTTTTACTGATTATATCACAAAACAAGTATACAGTACTGCCACCGGTCACGCTTTCTGCAACGCGTCCACTAGATCCGTTTCGTGCCAAACGGGAATCCCCAGCTTCTCCGCTTTGGCAAGTTTGGAGCCTGCATTTTCGCCCGCGATGACCAGGGTAGTATTCTTGCTGATGGCCGACAATACGGTGCCGCCTTCCGCAACAATTTTTTCGCCGGCTTCTTTGCGCGTATATATTTGTAATTTGCCGGTCAAAACCACCCGCTCGCCGGAAAATATTCCTTCCTCATTGCGTTCCGCCTTCGGTTCTTCCAATTCCACTCCGGCACGAGCTAAGCGCTGAACCATCTCCGCTGTCGTCGGTTGATGCAAGAAAGCGTACAACGCCTCCGCGCTCTTGGGACCGATGCCCTCGATCGCATTCAACTCCTCGACATCGACCGCCGCCAATTTCTCCCAAGACGGATACGCCTCGGCGATCAAACCGGCCGCCTTGGCGCCTACCATACGTACTCCGAAAGCAAAAAGCAAGCGCGCCAAGCCACGTAATTTGCTGGCTTCAATAGCGGCCAATAATTTGTCCGCCTTCTTTTCGCCGAAACGAGGCAAGGCCACCAAATCTTCTTTCCGCAAATAGTAAATATCCGCCGGATTTTCAATGAGATGAGCCTCCAGGAGTTGATCGACAATCGACGGTCCCAGGCCTTCAATATTCATCGCATCGCGAGATGCAAAATGAATTAATTTTTCTCTCCATACCCCCGGACAGTTCGGATTGGAGCAGCGATATGCTGCCTCTTCCGCGCGCACTACCGGCGAGCCACAGACCGGGCAAGTACTCGGCATGGCAAAGGCCACCTCTTCGCCGGTGCGCCTCTCCTTGCGCACGGAAACGACCTCCGGAATAATTTCGCCCGCCTTGTGAATCAACACCACATCGCCGATGCGAACATCTTTTTGGGCGATATAGTCCATATTGTGCAAAGGCGCTCGTTTTACCACCGTTCCCGCCAATTGAACCGGCTCCAAATCCGCTGCCGGCGTCAATACTCCGGTTCTCCCCAAGCTGACGCTAATGTCGATGATACGGGTTTCGGCCTGCTCCGGCGGATACTTGTAGGCAATGGCCCACTTGGGATCCTTGCTGGTATAGCCCAATGTTTCCTGTTGAGCGAAATCATTCACTTTGATGACCAATCCATCCGTATCATAGGGCAATTCGTGGCGAGCATCCTGCCAATGCACGATCTGTTCCTCCACCTCTGCCAGACTGTTGCACAAGCGATAATGCGGATTTACATGGAAACGAAACTCTTCCAGCTTTTTCAGCAATTCATATTGGCTATGAACGCCGGGAATACCGTCTTCGCCGACTGCATAGGCAAAGAAATCCAAATTGCGTTCCGCCGTGACTTTGGGATTCAGCTGGCGCAGCGATCCGGCTGCCGCATTCCGACAATTGGCAAATGGCGGCTCTCCATTTTCATCTCGCTGGCGATTCAGCTCGACAAATGCCTTGCGAGGCATGAAAACTTCTCCGCGAATATCCAAGTAGGGAGGTGCTCCCGAGATAGTCAAAGGAATGCTGCGGATCGTCTTGACATTGGCCGTAATAT
>JAEZZT010000014.1 GCA_023418435.1 Bacillota bacterium
GCACATTACAGTGTAAAGATGCGAGCTTGGCAGGATCGGAACGGTAAATCCTGTCATATTTCCGGAGCGGAACGTATTGTCAGTGAGGAATATGTTGCGGAATGTGTTCATTACATGCAGCACCGCGCTTGGTCGCATCCGAAAGGCAGGCCGGACGGCGTCCAAATCAAGACGGAAAAAGTATTACCCGAAGAGTTGTTGCATGTGCCGCTGCTTGCGACTAACAGTTATGCAGGAAAAACGGTCGCGGAAGGCTTGGGCATCATGCAGGAGCTGCTGCAAAGTGTCGGAGTCGGTGATGCGGATCAATTGGTGGCCGAATTGACTCGAGTGGGAAATATGCGTGGGGCAATCTTGTGGGGAATACGGCAGCAACGTCGCCTGGAGAAAGATCCGGAGCGTGGCGTGCGTGTGACGTATATGGATTATGCAAATGACGTCGGCCGTATCGACTGTCATACCAAAAATCACTATCGAGAAGCATTGGCACTGGCCAGCAAAGTTTGTTTTCATCCTTGCGTCGTAGCGGAGATCTGCATTTCGGATGATCCGGACTATGTGACCGGCTATGTCGCCAATCGGGATCTCGGTTATTGCCGGGTGACCCCGTTAAAGGAAAAAGGCATTGCGCGAGGAGGCCGAATTATTGTTTTTGACGGCAGTGATGATGAAGTGGCCGAATGCATTCATTATTTGGAGAAACAGAAGGTATTGGTAGATGAAAACAATTGAACGAGATATACGCCGACAGGTGGAGGAACGAGCCGCTCAACATTTGGAAAGAAAGTTGCGTTGGTTCGGTGGTGCGCAGCTTCCCCAATCTTCGATCGATGGACGGGATATCTTGCTTTTTTCTTCCTCGAATTACCTGTCATTGGCAGAGGATCCGGAAGTGATTGCTGCAGCTGCTCAAGCCTTGGAAATGTATGGCGCCGGATCTGGCGGTTCTCGTTTGACCACCGGTTCGTATACTTTACAACAGGAATTGGAAAGTACGTTGGCTCAGGTCAGCGGCTTTGAAAGTGCACTGCTGTTTACCTCCGGCTACCATGCCAATGTAGGCGTGCTATCTGCGCTGGGCGGACCGGGTACGACGATCTTTTCGGATGAGAAGAATCACGCTTCGATTATTGACGGTTGTCGTTTGGGGAAAAGTCATATTCAGATTTACCGCCATCGCGATAGCGAACATTTGGAAAGTCTATTGAAAGACTCTCCCGGTGGTCGCAAACTCATCGTATCGGACTCTGTCTTCAGTATGGACGGGGATATTGCTTGTGTTACTGAATTGAGAGAATTGGCGGATCGCTATGATGCTTGGCTCGTCCTGGACGATGCGCATGGCATGGGAGTCTTGGGCGCGCATGGTTACGGAATTACGGAGTATGCCTCAGCTCAGGCGGATATTCTGATCGGCACATTGAGTAAAGCGCTGGGGAGTTTGGGAGGATATGTACTGTGTCGGGATTTTTGTCGACGTTATTTGTTGAATTTTGCGCGTAGTTTTATTTTTTCGACGGCATTGCCTCCGGCTGCCGTAGGGGCGGCTCTAGCGGCTTTGCGCAAAGTTCCCGCAAAAGCACCGCAGCTGCGGAGAAATATTGCGTACATGAACGAACTTTTGCAGGAGGCCGATTTAATTTCGCAAGTTGGTGAAACGGCGATCATTCCGATTGCGATCGGTGCGGAGGAGAGAGCGGCCAAGGTGGCAGCTTACCTGTATGACGAAGGCGTTTTTATTCCCTGCATCCGTTTTCCGGCGGTCGCTCCTGGTGAAGCAATACTTCGCTTGACGGTTATGGCTGACCATACTCGCGAGCAGATGGAGTTTGCGGTAGAAAAAATTCAAGAGGCCATGAAAAAAACAAATTAAATGCCCCACGAAGGTTGGAAACTCGATTTCAACTTTCGGGGGCATCCCTTATTTTCGCTGGAGCGCTTTTTGCATAAAGGGCTCGATTTTTATTTTTACACGAGTGTGACTGCATTCGGCGATTTTGCCGCAGTCGTCCCGGCACGTGATGGCGAACGTGTAGCTTTTGCCTTCCTGTACGATTAGTGTCGCCTCTGCTTGAATCCGTCCACCCACCGGCGTGGCAGCCAAATGGCGCAGATCGGCATGAACACCGACGGTGGTTTCGTCCGCGCCGAGCTCGCCGGCTAAAGCAGCAACGGCGGCGCCTTCCATGCAAGCCAAGACGGCCGGTGTAGCACATACCTCAATGGTTCCGCTACCCATGGCGAGCGCGGTTTGCTCCGGACCGACCTCCATGGTATAGATTCCTTTTTTTCCGATACTATTCATCATGCACCTCCTAATGGTATTGTAAATCTTTTCCGGCGATCTGTCATGGTAGGGAATGAACATGTTATAATGAAAAAAACTATGAAACGGAAGGGAGCACATCATGCAATATATCAGTACACGAGGAAAATCCCGTGCTACCGGTGCCGAGGCCTTGGTATACGGATTGGCCGGGGATGGCGGTCTATTTGTACCGGAACATTTGCCGGCGGCACAGAGCTGGGAAAAATGGACGGATGCTGATTATCGAGATATAGCCACCGAAGTATTGCACCTGTTTTTCCCGGATTGGTCGGAAGAAATTTGTCGTACTTTAGTAGAAAAAGCATATCAAAATACGTTCCAAATTCCTGGGGTTGTCGAAGTCAAAAAAACCTCTCCTGATTATTGGCTGACCGAATTATTTCACGGGAGAACCTTGGCCTTTAAAGATTTGGCACTTTCGCTGTTTCCGCATTTATTGCAACAGGCGAAAAAAGATTTGGGCATGGAGGATCAAACACTCATTTTGACGGCGACTAGCGGAGATACCGGGAAGGCGGCCTTGGAAGGTTTTCGCGATGTCGAGGGCATCGAGATTGCCGTTTTTTATCCGCAATATGGGGTCAGCCCGATGCAACAGGCACAAATGCAAACCCAAGCAGGGGAAAATGTACAGGTTTGGGGGATTGAAGGCAATTTTGACGATGCACAGACCTTTGTCAAGGAAGTGTTCGAAAATGAAGAGATGCGTCGATATGCCGCGGAACACAGGGTGCATTTCTCCAGTGCCAACTCCATTAATGTCGGTCGTTTGATACCGCAAATCGTTTATTATATCCGTAGCTATACGGAACTATTGAGACAAGGAGCCGTGGCAGCAGGGGAATATTTTGATGTGGCGGTGCCGACGGGGAATTTCGGTAATATTCTCGCCGGATTCCTGGCAAAGAAAATGGGAGTGCCGATCGGCCAATTGGTGTGTGCATCGAATAAAAACCATGTGCTGGCGGACTTCTTTGCAGATGGTGTCTATGACCGCCGTCGCGAATTTTATGCGACGAGTTCACCGTCCATGGATATTTTGATCTCCTCCAATTTTGAACGCTACCTGTACTATCTCACGGATGGAAATACGGCCGAAGTGGAGCGTTGGATGAGCGAATTGAAAGAGCAGGGCTATTTCCGTGTGCCGAAGGAAGTTTTGTCTTCCCGGACGGAAATTATCGGCGGCTGGGCGGACGAAGCAGCGACTATTCGCAAAATGACGGCGATGTATGAACAGGAAGGTTACTTGCTCGATCCTCACACGGCGGTGGCTTGTGCGGTAGTGGACGATCTTCGCGCAAAAGGAAGACTGCAGGATCGACCCATGGTCGTTATGGCAACGGCGCATCCGTATAAATTTCCGGATGCCGTTGCGCAAGCTGTCGGCGTAGAAGTGATGCCGGATCCGTACTTGACTTTGCAGCAAGTGGCGGAAAAGAGCGGTTGCGAGATACCCGCATCTTTTCAGGCGATGGCCGCGCAAAAGAAACGTTTTACGGAAATGCTCGACAAAGATCAAATGGAGTCGGCAGTACGTCAATTGATTTTGCATATGGAACAGAAAAAGAGAGGTTGAACCTCTCTTTTTCTTTACAGCAAATGACGAATTTCTGCCGGTGTTTTCGGTAATAAGTAGGCCGGAGGCACATCGAATATGGTAAAGCAACCATGGCGATTTTCAGCGGCCAGTTTCATGGTGGCACGGGCATAGGCGACCAACACGCTCGCCGTAAATGCCGGATTGCTGTCCAATGTCAGACTGTATTCGATCACTTCTCGTTCGCCGGGAGCCGTTTCCCCTACGCGAAGCACGAAACCTCCATGCGGCATGGTGCCATGGTTGCGGTCGAGTTCTTCTTGGGAGATGAAATTGACTTGAGTTTCATAGCCGGCAAAATAATTTTCCATATTGCAAATGGCATCCCGGACTTGATCCGGATCCGCACCTTCTGCCAAGACGACATAGCATTCACGCAAGTGAGATTCCTCGGCGGAGATATCCTGCTGATTGCCTTGGCGACATTGCTCCAGAAAAGCTTCCTTGGGAACCGTGTATTGTTTGGCATCCGCGACTCCCGGTATACGACGAATGGCATTGGAGTGGCCTTGACTGATGCCGCGCCCCCAAAAGGTAAAATTTTTGCCATTGGGCAAAGCCGCTTCGCCGTACAAACGTTGGAGGGAGAACAGTCCCGGATCCCAACCGATCGAGATCATTGCGACTTTTTGTGCAGCCTGCGCAACTGTATTTAAGTTTTGAAAATGCTCTTCGATCTTGGCATGGGTATCGAAGCTGTCCACTACATGGTAGTGTTTGGCGATATCCTGACCTTGGGACATCAGATCATTGGCAGAACCGCCGCAGAGTATCATCACATCGATATCGCGGGTGAATTCGGTGATTTGTTCCATCGGGTACGCAGCAACGCCGCTTTCCGTCTGCAGAGGGGCACGACGTGAAAATACGGCGACCAATTCCATGTCAGGTGCGTAGGAAATGGCTTTTTCCACGCCCCGCGCCAAATTTCCGTAACCGACGATTCCAATACGGGTAGTCTTCATATGCATCATCCTTTCTTGGTTTTATTATAGCAAAGCAGGAGAGGGAAGAGTTTGCCTTTTTCGCATGTTTTCTATGTAGAAACTTCATTGTGCGTTATAATGGAAAAAAGGAGGTGGCGAATTGCATATCGTTCATATGGAAGTCGAAAATTATAGAAATTTTCGGCACATTCGCTTGGTATTTGACTCCAGTTCCAATTATCTGGTAGGCCAACATCGGATAGGGAAAACCAATTTTTTAGCCTTGCTGGCGGCTTTGCATGAGGAATATGGATTCCGCGAATCCGATTTTATGGATAAGAGCAAGCCGATTCGTATATTTTTGTCCATGCAGATGGAAGCGAAACGAACTTTGCTGTTTCAAGGACGTCCGTTGGATGATCAAGACGGCCTGTTGCATTTGGAAGTGACGCAAAAGGTGGAGGATCTGCGTCCGCAAGTTCGCAATATGGAAACAGATGAAATTCTGCCGCCGGAATGGTTGCGTTGTATCCGCTACTTGCGCCACATTCCTTTGCGCTTGCGGCGTAAAGGTGTCAGTGCGCAGGAAAAAGAGCAATTGCGCAAAGCGACGGAATATTATTTTGCTCAACGAGGAGAAAAGGCCATCACTTTGTTACAGGAGATGGCAACTCGCACCGGGGTGCATTCGGACTTGGTAGCGCAATTGACCAATGATGCCGATTCATGGTTGGATTTTTTGACGCATGGTCTGGCCAATGAACGGGAGGCCGGTCAAACTTTTCGAGAATTGCTGACGGCAGGGTTTCAGCTCCTCGGCGAGTTGTTGGAGATGCGCGACAGTCAAGCCGTTCCCTGGGAAGAAAATCTGATCATTGACGGCGAAGGGCGTCGCTACTTGCCGCTTTTGGTCAGTATCGATGAACCGGAGATTCATTTGCATCCCTACCTGCAACGGGCACTTTTGGATTTCTACCGCCAAGTGTTGCTCAATCGGAATCAGTTCATGACGGATGTCTTGACTTGTTTGTTGCAAATCGACGGCTTGGAAGGTCAGTTGTTTATCGTGACGAATTCCACGGATTGCCTGATCAACGATTATCGGAATATCATCCGTTTGTACCGCGATAAAAACGATGAGGTGCAAGCGGCTTGCGGGGTAGAGTTCGTATTTGATGCCGATGTGGAAAAACATTTGGTCATGCATTTTCCGGAAATCAAGGAGGCTCTTTATGCCAGATCGGTTCTGGTCGTGGAAGGAGAGACGGAATACGGCTCTTTTCGAGGTTTCGGCAAGACATTGGGAGTCCATTTCGATTACTTGGGGATTTGCCTGATCAATGCTCGTGGTGAAAGCTCAATTGCCAAAATCATGAAACTTTTGGATCGCTTCCAATTGGCTTCCGTCGCTTTGTATGATGATGATGTTCATGCCAAAACGGCACCCGGACAAAATATTTTCTTTACGGAAGAACTGTGCTACGAATTGGATATTGTCAAGACTTGCTTGGATGCACATCGGCGAGATGTGTTGGATCAAGTCATCCAACGGGTCATCGATGGCGAAGGCTATGTGAGCCGGGAAATGGTGCGCAAGGCAGCAGCAAAATGGAAACCGGATGATAAACGCTTCTTCAACACGAAAAAACTCAAGAATATTTCCGGGCGGGATTATCAAGGTTTGGAATTTTACTACTTTGCTTGGCTCTATGGCAATAAAGGAGTCATTGTCGGCCGCGCCTTGGCGGATTGCTTGGATGAAGAGTTGATTCCCGAAGCGTTTCGCCGCGTCATTGAAAGGGTGGCGACATTGGCTCGCGAGGAGCATGTAAAAGGTGGACACAAATATAAAAACGAGTAGTTTATAAACTACTCGTTTTTTGTTTTTACGCTATTGCTCAAAGTTCCAATTTCATGAATGGAAATCCGGACATGGTCACCGGGGCGGAGAAAACGTGGCGGTTGATAGCCCATGCCGACTCCGGACGGAGTGCCGGTGGCGATGATATCGCCGGGGAGCAAGGTCATGACTTGCGATAAGTCGGCAATCAACTCTTCCACCGAAAAGATCATTTCGTCGGTCGTGGCTTGTTGACGCAGCTCGTCGTTGACATAGGTTTCCAAGTGGAATGCTTCCGGATGGTAACCTGTCAGTATGTAGGGTCCCAAGGGACCGAATGTCTCTACATTTTTCCCGAAGAACCATTGTTGGCGCTCCCGTTGCAGGCGGCGAGATGTTACATCGTTGAAAATCGTATATCCGAAAATATATTCTCCCGCTTGTGACGGCTGAATGGAGTGGCACTCCTCGCCGATGATGACGGCCAGCTCTCCTTCGTAGTCGATTTCCTGCAGGGCACTGTCCGGAAGTAAAATATCCGCTTGCGCAGGAATGCACGTTTGCGGCAATTTGCTGAAATAGATGGGGTGACTCGGCAGTTCCCGGGCATGGTCGGGATCGAATTCGGCAATATGTTTGCCGTAATTTTTCCCCACGCAAATGATATTGCGCTGCGGTTGCAAGGGGAGATCCATGGTGATCTCGGCGAGGGAAAGCAAGGGGAAATCTGCACCGCCGTTTTCCTCGAGTTGCTGCAAAGCGGCTGCCAGTGCGACGAGCCCCTCCCGGCCTTGGGCGATGAGTTGATTGATGTTTTCCGCTTGGGAAATAAAAGTATATTCCTCCAAGTCCACGGCCCGATAAATATGTTCGCCATCGGCGTGCAAGGCACCCCATTCCGGCGATCCCTGGTAGAGAAAAGATAGTAATTTTTGCATATTGAACCTCGTTTTTGCTTTATTATATCATGCACCATATCCAAACGATGGAAATTTTATTGCGTTGAAGGTATGTGGTACAATAAACACAAGATAAAAAGATGCGGAGGAAGCATGATGGAAGAAGTGAAAAGCACTAATTTTATTGAAAATGAAATCAATCGTGACCTGGCAGAAGGAGTGTATGCGGATCATCGCGTGCATACTCGTTTTCCTCCTGAACCGAACGGTTACTTGCATATAGGACATGCCAAGAGTATTTGCCTGAACTTCGGTTTGGGTGAAAAATACAACGGCTCGACGAATTTGCGTTTTGATGACACCAATCCGACCAAGGAGGAAACGGAATACGTCGATTCGATCAAAGAAGATGTAGAATGGCTCGGTTTTCATTGGGACGGCGAAGCGCATTATGCATCCGATTATTTCCCGCAATTGTATGATTATGCTTGCCAGCTGATTCGCGAAGGCAAAGCCTATGTCGATGATTTGAGCGGCGAAGAAATCCGCGCCTATCGTGGCGACTTTACGACTCCGGGCAAGGAAAGTCCGTATCGCAACCGTTCCGTCGAAGAAAACTTGCGCTTGTTTGAAGAAATGAAAGAGGGCAAGTATGCCGACGGCGAAAAGGTATTGCGGGCCAAGATCGATATGGCATCTCCGAATATTGCGATGCGCGATCCGGTCATGTATCGTATCATTCATGCCAATCACCATCGCACCGGGGATCAATGGTGCATTTATCCGATGTATGATTATGCCCATCCCGTATCCGATGCCATCGAAAGAATTACTCATTCGGTGTGCACCTTGGAGTTTGAGGATCATCGTCCCTTGTATGAATGGTTTTTGCAGAGTTGGCCGGACAAAGAATTGCCGCGTCAGATCGAGTTTGCCCGTCTCAATGTGACCACCATGCTCACCAGCAAACGCAAATTGCGTCGCCTGGTAGAAGAAGGTTTGGTGGCCGGCTGGGACGATCCGCGTATGCCGACTATCTCCGGTATCCGCCGTCGCGGCTATACGCCGGCATCGTTGCGGGATTTTTGCGAGCGTATCGGGGTAGCAAAAAACGACAGCATGGTCGATATCGGCATGTTGGAATTTTGTGTTCGTGAAGATCTCAAGGATAAAGCGCCGCGCATGATGGCGGTAGTGGATCCACTCAAAATCGTCTTGACGAATTATCCGGAAGGGCAAGTGGAATATTTGCCGATCGAAAACAATTCGGATGACCCGGATGCAGGTGTACGTGAAGTGCCTTTCGGTCGTGAATTGTATATTGAACGTGCCGATTTTATGGAAGAACCTGTGAAAAAGTTTTTCCGTTTGGCACCGGAGCGGGAAGTTCGTTTGAAGAATGCGTACATTATTAAATGCGAGGAAGTCATCAAGAATGAAGCCGGAGAAATTGTCGAGCTTCGTTGTACCTATGATGAGAATTCCAAGAGCGGTACGGAAGGAAGCAAGCGCAAGGTCAAAGGCGTCCTGCATTGGGTAGCGGCGGCCACTGCCGTTCCGGCGGAAGTGCGGCTCTATGACTACTTGTTCCCGGATACGGAGAGCGATGAAGAGAAAGATTTTACGGAAACGCTCAATCCCGAATCTTTGCTCGTGATGCAATCTTTCGTCGAACCGGCAGTCGCTACATATCCGGTCGGCACGCGGTTCCAATTCCTGCGCCAGGGATACTTTGTCATCGATCCGGATACGACGGAGGATCACTTGGTCATCAATCGTATCGTAGGATTGCGCGATACATGGGCTAAATTACAGAAGAAGGAATCACAATGAAAAGAATTTGGAAATTAGCTATTGGAGGAATATTTTGTTGCTATGCTTCTGTAGCAGTGCAAGCAATGGATTGGTCCATTCCTTT
>JAEZZT010000016.1 GCA_023418435.1 Bacillota bacterium
GGGTTAATGGTGGTCGACGAGTAGAAGTGGATGCCACCGGTCGGCCGGTGAAAAATATTGAAGACAAAGCCATTGTGCCGGGGAAAAATCTACGCCTGACTTTGGACTTGGCGTTGCAACAAGCAACGGAGAAAGCGATTCGCGAAGAGTTGGCGGAATTGGCGACGGAAAATATCTGGCCCACGGGTGTGGCCGCGGTAGCGCTGGATCCGAATACGGGGGCAGTATTGGCCATGTCGAGTTGGCCCTCCTACAATCCGAACTCGTTTGCAGTCGGGATCAGCAGTGCGGAATGGAAAGCGCTGAATGACAATCAATTGCGGCCTTTTGACAATCGTGCTATCAGCGGTTTGTATCCGCCGGGATCTTTATTCAAAACCGTCACGGGAATCTCCGCCTTGGAAAACAAGGTAGTCACTCCCGAGGAAAAGATTTACGACTCCGGAAAACATTGGGTCATTGATAAACGCAATGCAGGCGGCGAAGCCTTCGGCTGGGTAAATTTTTATGATGCCATGGCCAAGTCCGACAATGTGTATTTCTATGAAATGGGGAATCGACTCGGGATCGACAAGATCGAAGCCACGGCCCGCAAGCTGGGGCTGGGTGAGAAGACCGGCATCGATCTGTATGGGGAAGCGGCCGGTTTGGTCGCAAACGAAAAGTATAAGAAAGAGACATTTGGTGATTATTGGTATCTGGGAGAAACTTTTGATGCTGCGATCGGCCAAAGTTTCCATCTGGCGACGCCTCTGCAAATGGCAGTTCTGTTCAGTGAAATCGCCAATGGAGGAACTCGTTACAAACCGTACCTAGTGAGTCGGGTTGACAATCTGGATGGCTCGCCGTATCGCATTCATACGCCGGAGGTAGCGGCGCATCTGACGATCTCCAAGTCTGTCCTGGATGTGATTCGTCGCAGTTTGCGGGAGGTCACGTCGCCGAACGGTACGGCGGGACTACTCTTTGCCGGCTATCCGATTGCAGTCGCCGGCAAGACGGCCACGTCGGAGACCGGAGACGGTTTGGATCATGCTTGGTTTGCCGCTTATGCGCCCTATGACGATCCGCAGATCGTGGTAGTCGTAATTGTAGAGCATGCCGGCTACGGTGTGGATTCCGCTGCACCGATCGCACGAAAAATGCTGAATCAATTTTTCCATGTAGATCCGAATCAAATTATTATACCGAAGAAAGAGGAGAAGGCATAAATGGGCAAGATTATTACATTGGCCTCCGGTAAAGGAGGCGTCGGAAAAACGGTGGTCACTGCCTCCTTGGGGGCCGCTCTGGCAAGCGCCGGCAAGCGGGTTCTCTTGTTGGACGGCGATATGGGATTGCGTGATCTTGACCTGGTTCTCGGCGTGGAGGACCAAGTCCTCTTCGACGTGTTCGATGTCGCTACGGGGCGATGCTTTGAAACCGACGCTATTTTGCATGTTGCCGCCGGCTTGGATTTTCTGCCGGCGAGCCAACGGTATCGCTGGGAAGAAGTGGCCGGCGACGCGGTGTTGACCGTGTTGGAAGATCTTCGGGACGATTATGATTACATATTGATCGATAGTCCGGCAGGTATCGGCAAAGGCCTTTTTTATACTTTGCGGATGGCGGACGAAATTATTCTCGTCGCAGAACCGACATGGGTGTCTTTGCGAGATACCGATCGCGTGATGGGATATTTGAGTGAAGAGCGGCTGTTTAATTACTCCTTACTCTTCAATAACTTCCATCGTGCGGCCGAACGTCATTATATTTCTTTTGCACAGATGTATGATTGCTTGCAGCCCGAGCGTTTGGCCGGTGTGTTGCCCCATGCCGGAGAGGTCTTGGCACTGTCCCAGGAAGGCAATCTGGCCCAAGTGGAGCGTCTCGGCGCGTTCGGCAAGGCAATGGAAGCCGTGGCGGAACAGGTCGTGACGGGGGAAGAAACCGGTCCCCAATGGTGGGAGACGCAGTTGGAGATATGGGCCGCAAGTCGCACGGAAAAACCGGAGTGGCAGCGGCGACGGGAGCGCTCTCGTTTATGGCGTCGTAGCGGTCGGTGGTAACGATGAATACGACTCGTTGGTGGCGTCATACGGATCGCGTCCTGATCATTGTGACCGTCAGTTTGTCACTATTGGGAATCCTATTGATCGGGAGTGCGACTCATATCAATCGGGATGGCCTGAATCTCTATGATTTTATAGAAAAACAAGGGGCATTCTTGGCAGTCAACCTAGCCATTTGTGCATTTCTGCAACGCTATGATTATCGGCGGATATTTCATTGGACGCCGCTTTTGTACGGTCTCAATTTATTAACGCTGATCGCGGTCATGGCGGTCGGGGTCAGTGCCTTGGGGGCACAGCGTTGGATTCAAATCGGTCCGATCAGCATTCAGCCGTCGGAATTTGCCAAGTTGGTGTATATTATCTGTTTGGCAAGATTGCTTTGCTGGCAGAAATTGGATTTGCAAAAATGGCGGGGGCTCATCTATGTGGCATTCTTTTTGCTGGCACCGTTTGTATTGGTGTTGATGCAGCCGGATTTGGGAACCAGTTTGGTTTTCGGTGCGATTACTCTCGGCGGTATTTACATGGCCGGTGTACGGCTCAAGCTCTTGGGCAAGATTTTTGGGGCTATGGTGGCGATGCTGCCGTTGGCATGGGTATTTGTGCTGAAAGAATACCAGAAGAATCGTATTTTGGTACTCTTCGATCCGGAACGTGACCCATTTCGTACCGGTTATCATGTCATTCAGTCGAAGATTGCCATCGGCTCGGGGGGCCTTATCGGCAAAGGTTTATTTGCCGGGACACAGAGCCAGCTGAACTTTTTGCCTGAAAATCATACGGACTTTATATTTGCCGTACTCGGTGAAGAATTGGGCTTGGTAGGAGCGTTATTATTATTGCTGCTTTACTTTATTTTATTGTATCGTGGCGTCTTGATTGCCTCTTCGACCAAGGACCCCTTTGGACGCTATATTGCTGTCGGAATTGTCTCCATGTGGCTTTTCCAAATATTTATCAACATCGGTATGACGATCGGCATTATGCCGGTAACGGGGATTCCGCTGCCATTTCTCAGCTACGGGGTCAGTTCACTGACGGTGAACATCTGTGGGGCGGCGCTTTTACTCAATATTTATACCCATCGTAAACAATTACTCTTTTAGAATGAGGAGATGAAAATGTCAGAAGTTCATGTGTCGCCTTTGCTCTTGGCCAAAGTGCAAAAACCGGCGCGCTATATTGGCGGAGAATGGAATTCTGTCGTCAAGAATCATGCGGAGGTGGATGTTTCCGTTGCGTTAGCCTTTCCGGACGTATACGAAGTGGCGATGAGCCATCTGGGACTGAAAATCCTGTACCATGTGGTCAATACACTTTCTTATGCGGTTGCGGAGCGAGTATATTCGCCCTGGCCGGATATGGAAGAAATGTTGCGCAAGCATCAACTTCCCCTCTATACATTGGAGACCAAGAAGCCCGTTCGTGAATACGATATTCTCGGGTTTACATTGCAATATGAAATGTGCTGTACCAATGTGCTGAACTTATTGGATGTGGCCGGTTTGCATATTTGGAATGACGAACGAACCGATGAGGAGCCGCTGGTCATTGCCGGAGGTCCTTGCGTATACAATCCGGAGCCGTTGGCGGCCTTTATTGATGTTTTCTTCATTGGTGAATCCGAGGAATCCATGGTCGAAATCGTTGATGTATATCGACAGTGGAAACAAGAAGGAAAGCCGGGCGGACGTCGCGAGATTCTTTGGCGGATGGCTCAAATCAAAGGAAGTTATGTAC
>JAEZZT010000039.1 GCA_023418435.1 Bacillota bacterium
GTTCTATACCAAGACGGTAATTCCGGCCGGCACTTAAGAAGGACAAACGGAAGATGAACCTACCATTTCCGTCATGGCCATGATTCTTGCAACGGATAAATTAAGCGATGATCTCGGTTACCAGATCACGAAAACGATTTTCAGCAATACCGATCGACTCAAGTCTGCACATGCAGTCGGCAGCATGATTACCAAGGACACCGCCATGGAAGGTATGCCGATCAAAATGAATGGCGGCTCTGAAAAGTTCCTCAAGGAATAATCATTGTTTCTGAAACGCCATGCGGTGTGGTGGCTGATAGCTCTCGCGATACTCGGTGTCGCTGCTTGGTCTATCGGCCGCACGCCGCATTTCTATCTCACGGTCGGTGAGCAGACCACCGATCTCGGTTCCGTCAGCGGCGGTGAGGCGATCACGTTGCATTATCGCCATTCCGTCCAGCAAACCCATGTCTGGGAATATTTACAAATTGCCCCCGACAGGGATGGCTTTATTTTGACGGGAACTCGTTATCGTTCATACGGTGTCGGTTTGCCGTTTCTCCCCGGCGAAGGTAAGTATCATCGAGAGGGCAATGATTTTATTTTGGAGCAGATGCATCGCCATTATCCTCGGATTGATCTTCGCATAGGTGTCGGCACTGAATTGACGCTGGACTATCAAGGCCAATTATTTCCACTGTATCAGGAATATCCGGTAGGCACTCCGATTCGCTTGGAGATTCTCTCTCCGATTATCTACCGGTGGCAAAAAATAACTTCAAGGAGGTGAGGGAAATGACCCAACAACGTCACAAATTAACGCTTTCACATGAGGCGGATGTCGAGGCAAAAGAAGCAGCACTTGCGCTCGACAAAGAAAATCACATTGCACAATATACCGGTCTGACGGCCAAAGTCGTTTCTTTCATCGCAATTTGCTTTTCTATTTTTCAAATCTACACCGGCCTATTCGGTGTGCTGGATGCCCAATTGCAACGGGCGGTCCATCTAGGTTTCGGCCTGGTTCTTATTTACTTGCTCTATCCCACTCGCAAGGAGTGGCTCATGCGCCCCATGGTGCATCCGTTGGATGCACTTCTCGCTTTGTTGGGCGGGTTGACTCCCGGGTACTTGATTTTCCAA
Source organism: Bacillota bacterium (assembly GCA_023418435.1). GTDB lineage: Bacteria > Bacillota > Negativicutes > Veillonellales > Negativicoccaceae > JAEZZT01. The sequence continues at coordinate 1,126 of JAEZZT010000039.1, forward strand.
TACCACGAGCTCGTCTTGCGGGCCGGCAATTTCAATGCGGTCGATATTGCGATCGGCGCATTGGGTGTGTTATTGGTGATCGAGGCCGCTCGTCGCGTAGTAGGGATTCCGATGGTTACCGTGGTCCTGTTTTTCATTGCGTATGCATTTTTAGGACCTTATATTCCCGGAATTTTAGGGCATCGCGGCGTGACCTGGGAACAATTGGTGTCGCATTTATTCTTCACGACGGAGGGGATTTTCGGTATTCCTCTCGGTGTATCGAGTACTTTTATTTTCCTCTTTATCTTGTTCGGAGCGTACTTGGAGTCTACCGGGCTCGGGCATTTCTTTATTGATTTGGCGAATGCGGTGGCCGGCTGGGCTCGCGGCGGCCCCGCCAAGGTAGCGGTGCTGTCCAGCGGCTTGATGGGAACCGTGTCCGGTTCCTCGGTGGCCAATGTAGCCGGCACGGGCAGTTTCACGATTCCGATGATGAAACGCCTCGGCTATGACAAGAATTTCGCCGGCGCCGTCGAGGCCGCGTCTTCGACCGGCGGCCAATTGATGCCGCCGATCATGGGAGCCGCGGCATTCCTGATGGCAGAGTTCGTCAATGTGCCGTACATGGACGTGGTCAAAGCGGCAACGATCCCCGCTATTTTGTATTTCCTGGGCATCTGGCTCGGCGTGCATTTCGAAGCACGCCGGAAAAACTTGCAGGGTGTACCTCGGAAAGAGCTGCCCAAGGCGCTTTCCATTTTCAAGGAACGAGGCCATTTGGCACTCCCCCTGATCGTGATCATTTACCTCTTGGTCACCGGCTACACGCCGATGCGAGCGGCATTGGTCGGCATCTTCCTCTCGGTAGCTACCGCCATGTTGCGTGCCAATACTCGCCTGACCGGCAGCCAAATCCTACAAGGCCTAATTGACGGCGCTAAAGGGACTTTGTCCGTCTTGGCGGCATGTGCGGCAGCCGGCATCATCATCGGCGTGGTCACCAAGACCGGCGTCGGTTTGAAAATGGCGTCGGCATTGTTGGAAATCTCCGGCGGTAATGTGTTGTTGATTTTGGTATTTACTATGCTCACCTCCATCGTCTTGGGGATGGGTGTTCCGACAACGGCCAACTATGTTATTACCTCGACAATTGCTGCCCCTGCCATCGTGGACAACTTGCATGTTCCCGTTTTGGCGGCGCATATGTTCGTGTTCTACTTCGGCATCATCGCCGATGTCACCCCACCGGTGGCCTTGGCAGCCTTTGCAGGCTCTGCCATCTCCGGCGGCAATGCGTTGAAAACAGGTATCAATGCCTCCAAGCTGGCGATCGCGGCATTCCTGATCCCCTATATCTTTATCTTCTCTCCGGTCATTTTGATGATCGATGCGACCATTCCCAAATTGCTTCTCGTCTTGGCAACCTCCATTATCGGTATGTTCGCCTTGAGTTCCGCCATGATCGGCTACTTGCTGGTTGAAGAAAAATGGTGGGAACGGATTCTGTACGCATTGGGTGGTGTCGCGATGATTCATCCGGAATTAAGCACCGATTTCATCGGTATTGCAGTCTTGTTCTTCTTGACTCTGAATCAATATCGCCGTTGGCGCGCTGCCAAGCAATAAACAAAAAAGGCCTTCATCGATGAAGGTCTTTTTTGAATGCTTGTATTGACATTTCTACTTGATGTCACAGCTCCTCATTTCCACGTGAAATGAGGCTAATTCTCTTCGAAAAATTCTCTCTTCACTTTTCTACGTTGATTTCAAGCTCTCCTTACTTTTGCTATATTTCCTTTTTTCGCCTATGGTAAAAGCATAGAGGCCTCAGGAAGGAGAACCGTTGAAACAGAAAATAATATTTACCGGAGAGGGGATTCAACTCCGTACCGCTCCGCCATCTTCTCATTATCACCAATTAGATTCCACGAATGAAACTGACGAAACTGCCGTTGCGAAAAAAGCAACTCATCCGCATGAAAATATACTGAGCGATGCGGAACTCATCTTTTTGATCCGGCAACAAAATGAAGCAGCTTATGCAGAACTTGCACAGCGCTATGCACCTCTCATTTATTCATTGTCGGCATCTCCTCACGCCAAGAATATTCGTGAGGAACTCATTTCATTCCTACAAGAGTCGCTCTACTTAGCCGCATTGCGATATGATCCCGACAGAGGTGTTCCCGCCACCGGTTATATCGTCCATTCGTTGCGTTTTGCGTCTTGGAATTTCTGCAAAAAAGCGCAACGTCAGCAACAACGAGAATTCATCTATGATCCGCACATTCCGGTGATTCCGCTGCTGACCGAGGTAAACGAAAATCCTGCCGAACGGGTCTGTCATCAAGAGGATATCCGCCGCTTGCAACAGCTGCTGCCAACACTCACACCCAAGCAACAACAAGTGGTACGGGGAATTTATTTCCGGGAAGTGTCGCGGCAACATCTTGCTGCAGAAATGAATTGTACTCCCCAAGCTGTCAGTGACCTCCATCATCGCGCTTTGCGAAATCTCCGCGAGCAGTGGCCGATCCACTAAAAAGAACCCCTAATTAGGGGTTCTTTTTAGT
>JAEZZT010000118.1 GCA_023418435.1 Bacillota bacterium
CTATAGTATGCTTGAACCAATTGCCTATTATCGCATAGGTAGCACGAAAAAGGAAAGAATGGAAAAAATAGAACAAAACTTTGAAGCTTTAGATTTGTCTACCCATTTGTTTTCTCGATACCCTCATCAAATTAGTGGAGGAGAGGCTCAACGAATTTGTATTGCAAGAGCATTACTCTTAGAACCGAAAGTAATGATATTAGATGAACCTACGTCAATGCTTGATATTTCAATACAAGCTCATATATTAAATACGTTAAAACATATTCAACAAGAACGTCATCTTACCTATCTTTTGATTTCTCATGATTTAGAAATCTTGCATTGGTTTTGTGATGATATTTGTATCATGAAACAAGGGGAAATGATTGAAAGACAATCTAAGGATAAAATACTTACTCAACCTATACATCCTTATACGAAACAACTTGTTAAGAGTTTTTTTGACTTATAAAAGTTTCTACGCACAGATTTTAAAATGGATCAAAGACAATCATATAATTCTTTGACGTCACAGCGTTAAAAATAGTAACTACCCTAACTTTTTAGAGAATACGTGAAAGAGGAGAGAATTCTTTTAAAGTGATGCCTTATTTTCACATATACAGAACGAGGTTAAAATAATATCATTTTAATATAAGTTGTAAAAAGGAAAATATTATGATAAGCTGAAGAAAAAGAAGGAGAACAATGATGCAATCCAAATTTGGAACCTTATTAAAAGGATATTTAATTAACACAAACGTGAAAGAAAAAGATTTGGCTCAGTATTTAAACTACGATATGAGTTATATTAATAAATGGGTCAATGGGGTAAAATTACCTTCACAAAAAAATAAAGAAGGCTATCTTATGTATTTAATTGACAAAAAACTTGAGAAATATGGATTCTCGATTGGGAACTATAGAGATGATAATAAGAGAACAGGTCATGTAGCATTGGTTCATAAAGATGCGATAAGAATCAATGCAGCGATGAAACATCGAGGCATCATTCCGGATTTTCGTTTTCCTGATGTGATTCGTCTGGCACCTGTACCATTATACACTTCGTATACAGAAATATATGATATGGTAGAAATTATTATAGACATTATGGAAAATAAAGAATATGAAAAATTTGAAAATAAGCGAGGTACGGTTGCGTAGATCTAGATGATTAGGTTATTCGCTTTAAGTAAGTTTGAAAAATAGTAAAAATATAAAAAGGATCATATCAAATACGAGATAGCCTAAATTTATTCGTGTCATATGGTATAAAGTCTTGATTTTTCTAAAAATATATGGTACTATGAAAAAAATAAATATTCGAGTTAGCGTAAAATGGAATTAATTGGTTTTATTGCAGTAAAACATCAAAATTAATTTTGCGGATTATGCAAGAGCTCATAGATTACAAAGTATTGTATTCTGTGAGCTCTTTTTTATTTTTGTAAGGAGGATAACGTATGCTCGTATAATCAGAGAAGTAACATATTATTATCCAAAAAAAGAAAGGAGATCAGTCATGAAGAAAAAATCACAAGGTGGGGTTATAAGTCCACTGACAAATGCCATGGTGAAATTAGTACGTCATTATTTACCCAATCCGTTTACTTTAGCAGTACTATTATCCTTGTTTGTTATGCTGTTAGGAATTATTGTAATGGGCACCGAACCATTGAAAATGTTTGATTATTTTTCAGAGGGAATGTTTTCTTTATTACCTTTTACGATGCAAATGGCATTGGTATTGATAACGGGACATGCACTAGCGAACTCGCCTATTATTTTAAAATTATTGAAAAAGCTAGTAGTAATACCGAAGAATAAAAAACAGGCAATAGCCTTTACTGCAATGATTGCCTACATATGTAGTTATATAAATTGGGGGTTTGGGCTAATCGCAGGTGCTATTATTGCAAGAGAAATGGCAGTGCAAAATTATGGGAAAAAAATTCATTATCCACTGATTATTGCAGCAGCCTATAGTGGCAATATTGTAAGAGGACCTTCTTCCTCGATTCCCTTAGCGGTCGCATCAAAAGGTCATATTGTAGAAGATATTATTGGGACGATTCCGGTAACGGACACACTTTATGCCCATTACAATATATGGATTACGCTATTACTTTTTGTAACCATTCCTATCCTTTATATCTTTATGATACCAAGAGACGAAGAGTCCTTGGAAGTGAACATAAAAGAGGATATGACCATAATAAAATCGGATAAATTTAACGTTGAAAAAACATTTGCCGAGAAGATGGATGTTTCACCGATTTGGGCTTATGTGGTAGGCACCATTTGGCTAATTTATTTAATACGATATTTTATCAAAACAGGAAGCTTTGAATTAAATTTAAACACGGTTATTCTTATATTTTTTACGCTAGGTATTTATGCACATGGAAATTTATATCAATATTCTCTAGCTATTCAAGAAGCCGTTAAGACGACAAGTGGGATTATGTTACAATTTCCTTTTTATGCAGGAATCATGGCTGTGATGAAAGAATCTGGTCTAGCAGTTATGATATCTGAATGGTTTGTTTCCATATCCAGCACGAAAACATTACCGTTATATACTTTTTGGAGTAGTGGAATTGTAAATTTCTTTGTACCTTCAGGAGGAGGTCAATGGGCAGTTCAAGGACCTATTATGATGCAAGCGGCAAAAGCAATAAATTGTGACCCGGGAAAAGTAACAATGGCATTAGCAT
>JAEZZT010000123.1 GCA_023418435.1 Bacillota bacterium
GTACACCTGCTTGGCATTGTGCTATCTCGCCGCTTTGGACGGTATCCGCTATGCGATTACATCCGGCAAGACGGGAGCGGAATTGTTGGCGGAATTGTCCAAGAAACCGGGCGAAAAAGTAGATTACTTGGAGACGGAAAGAGCTTACCGCAGCGAAGAAGATGTTTTCGAAAGCTTCACGGAAGATGAACGCAATCATCATTTCGGTATTCCTCCGGCTACCGTTTGGGATAATATTCGCGGTTATCGGGAAAATCCGGATAAGAGAGCGGCGTTATCCGCCGGCGGTGCTTTCTCCGAGCGTTTGATGGAGTCCTTCTTGGCCGGTGTCCTCAATCGTTGGAAATTGGAATTGCACAATCGCATTATCAATGAAAACATCGCCAAAATAAAATCCTGGCGTGAGTTGCCGGCAGAAAACGAGCTGGACAAAGCCCGCTGGCAGGAAATTTCCGTACGTCGCCAATATTTGGCAAAAGACGATGCGGATCATCTTTCACTCTTCTCGCGAATTCGCGAAGCCTTGAGCAAGGAAGATTATAATACGGCATCCCGACTACAAGCGGAAATGAATGACAAAATGGTAGAATTGGACAATCTCTACTTTACCTATCAGGAAAATATTCTTTTCTAATCAAGTCAACACCTTACCTTGCGGTGAGGTGTTTTCTTTGTCCGTCGACCGAGGTGATGTGTTAAAATAAAAAGATAAGGAGATAATATGCAACAGATTCGATTTATAAAAAAATTTATTTTGCCACATGCACCGGTCTACTTGTGCGGGGTATTGCTTTTAATTGTCATCAACGGTTTGCAGTTGTGGGTGCCTAAATTGATCGGAGCAGCGATCGATGATGTGGTGGCGGATAAGGTGCATTTGGCGACATATATTGTAGAAATTCTTGCCTTGGGGATATTGCTCTTCTTTTTGCGCTATGTTTCACGAATTTGCCTGCTCGGCGAAATCCGCAAATGTGAGTACAGAATCCGGGAAGCCGTAGTCAGAAAAGCGGTGTTTTTGCCGATGGAATTTTATGAGAAACATGGCCCCGGCAAGATCATGGCTTTGTTGATTAATGATGTGACATCCATTCGAGTAGCGCTCGGTTTAGGTATGTTGCTTTTTATTGATGCCGTATTCCTGAACGGTTTTACCATTTGGATGATGTCCCATCAAGTATCAGGGAGTTTGGCCGCTCTGATCTTATTTCCCATGCCGTTGATTTTAGTGGCGGCCATCGTCTTGGGGCGTGTCGTACGTAAACGTTTCCGGCGAGTCCAGGAACTGTTCAGCGATTTGACGGAATATACACAGGAATTGTTTTTCGGCTTGCGAATTATTCAAAGTCTGGTGGAGGAAGAGGCGGTAATTCGCAGATTTCAAAAAATCAATCAAGATAATTTGCAGGGAAATGTCCGCCTGGCAAAAATTCAGGCACTCTATATCCCCATGGCGCGCATTCTGCCCTTGATTTGCTATGCCATTTCGCTATTTGTCTGCGGTCGTTTGGTATTGTCAGAGGAAATTACGATCGGCGATTTTGTCGCGATCAACGGCTATATCGGATTGTTGATTTTTGCGACGATGGGGATCGGCGCCATGATTTCCGTAATGAACAAAGCTCTGGGGTCGTATGACCGCTTGGTGGCTTTTTTAACGCAGGATATCGAGGATACGCAGACGACCGAGGATCGTCGAGGAGAAGTAATTCCCGCCCCGAGTATTCAGATCGAGGGATTGACGTATGCATATCCGGAAACGGAAACACCGGTCCTGGAAGATATTCACATCCATATTCCGGCAGGTTCTTTTGTGGGAATTGTCGGAGCGCCCGGCTCCGGTAAAAGTACATTATTTAAATTACTTTTGCGCTTGTATGAGCCGCCCCGGGGAAGTATCTTTTTGTCGGGGCAGGATATTACGGAATGGGGGACCGAGAAGGTTCGAGATTATTTTGCCTATGTACCGCAGGAATCGGTTTTGTTCTCGAAAACCGTAGCGGAGAATATTATTTTTCCTGCCGATTTGGAGCATTCGTCCGCACCACGTTTGCAGGAGGTCACGCAGGCCGCTCAAATCGAGGTGGCTCTGGAGCATCGCCTGAATCGAAAAGCAAGTAAACTCAAGGAAGCCGGGGCGGATCTTTCCGGCGGCCAGCAGCAGCGGGTAGCGATCGCTCGAGCCTTGTACAAAAATGCGCCGATTATTCTGCTCGATGATGCTTTTTCCGCTTTGGACTATGAAACGGCGGCCGCGATCGAGGACATGATTTGGCAACTGCGGGCACAGAAAACTATTATATTTATTTCCCAACGAGTGACGGCCTTAGAGCATGCGGATCGGATCTATGTACTTTCCGAAGGTCGCTTGGTAGAAGAAGGGACTCATGAAGAGTTGTGGCAACTGCAAGGGGAATACTATCGTCTATACCACTTACAGAAGGAGTGAAAATGGGGAACTGGTTTCAAGAACATCGTCAAGACTGGCAACAAGTGACCGGTCTCTTGCAATTTGCCAAACCGCATAAGATTGCACTCTTTATCGCCGGTGTACTCGTTTTTGCCAATGTCGGTTTGGAATTATTGCGACCATACCTCTTGAAATATGCGGTCAGCGATATTTTTCTGCCGCAGCGGACGGAGCTTTTGAATCCGGTGGTAGGCGTGTATGGTCTCACCGTCGTTTTGAGTATGGTCGCCATGTACTTACAAAATTATATTTTGCAAAGCACCGGCCAGGAAATCATTTATCGGATTCGCAGTCTTATTTTTGAGCGCATCGTGCTCACGGACAACCAGCTTTTGCGCAAAGTCAAGACCGGCTCGTTGGTCACCAAGGTTACCAATGACACGGATGCGATTTGCTCCTTATTCGTAGAAATTGCAGTGCCCATGGCCGGCGATTTTCTCATGATGCTCGGGATTTTAGTCCTGATGTTTTGGATCAATACGCAATTGGCATGGACTTCTTTGGCCATTATTCTATGTATGTCCATCGCCATTCATTATTTCCAACAATATGGACGCTTGGTGTATCGCCGCGTACGAACCTGTATTTCCGACTCCAATAGCTTTATTCAAGAGGCGATGAGCGGCATGAGTATTGTCAAGTCGTACAATGCGGCGCTCGTTACTTTGCAAGAGTATCAGGAGATTAACGGCAGGCATTTAGCCGCGGGATTGCGGGAAGTGCGTACCTTTGCCATTTTCCGACCGATTGTCGATTTCTTGTACTTTATTTGTGTCATATTGATCCTCAAAGTGACGGATATCTCTACCGAGATTACGGATGCGGCCGTCGTATTCGTATTTCTCCAGTATATTGAGAAGTTTTTCGTACCTGTTCGCGGGATTGCCGAACGATACAATTTATTGCAATCCGCATTGGCGGCTGCCGATCGAGTGGGTGCCGTCTGGCAGGAGGCAGATGGTGCGGTCGTGGATACGCGTCCCGATTTTTGCGAGGAATTCCGCAGCCTCACCTTTGAGCATGTGTGGTTTCGCTATGAAGACGGCCAGGAATGGATATTGAAAGATGTATCGGTAGAGGTCAAGCGAGGGGAGATGGTCGCTTTGGTAGGACCCTCCGGTGCCGGCAAGACCTCCTTGGTGTCATTGGCCATGCGCTGGCATTCTCCACAGCAGGGGCGGGTACTACTCAATGGCAAGCCGATTGAAAACTACTCCTTGACTTCGACACGTCGTTTGTTGGGGCATGTATTCCAGAATCAACATTTATTTAAAGGCAGCATTTTGGACAATATCACATTGCATAATGAAAAAATTGATTTGGCGTCCGTAGAGGCAGCGCTGCGCAATGTCCAATTGTGGGATAAAATCCAAGCGATGCCGGCCAAGTTGGCCACGGAGGCCGGTTATCTCGGCAGTCGCCTGTCGATGGGAGAACGGCAACTCCTCTCCATGGCTCGCGTACTGGCTCGACAGTATCCGGTAATGATTTTGGACGAGGCGACATCCAGTATGGATAGCGAGACGGAAGAACAAATCCGTTATTCCATGGATCGCATTCGCGGTTCACATACATTGTTGATTATTGCTCATCGTTTGGCGACCATCCGTTCGGCGGATCGTATCTATGTGCTGGAGGCGGGACGGATCGTTCAATGCGGTGATTATGCGACATTGGTGCAAGAAGAAGGACTTTTTCGCAATCTATGGGAGGCACGTAATTGATTGAAATTACTTCCAAAGAAAATCAGAGTTTCAAAGAAATTCTCCAATTAAGGCGACGCAAGTATCGCAGTAAATGGAACAAATTTGTCATTGAAGGCGAGCGCAGTATCGATTTTATGCTGCGTCGGCAAATCACTCCGCAGTCGATCTGGATGAGTGAAAGTTATTATCATTCTTCGCCAAGCATTTGCGAGACATTTTCCGGCCCGGTCTATTGCGTCGCCGACGCATTGTTTGCGAAACTGACGGATACGGAAAGTCCGCAGGGAATATTGGCTGTTTGCCGCCATGAATCCTTGCCGCAAGCGGACTTGAGTCGAGCCCAACAGGTCTTGGTGTTGGACCGCATTCAGGATCCCGGTAATGCCGGCACGTTATTGAGGATTGCCACCGCCGTGAATTGTCAGGCGGTGTTGACTACCGTCGGAACGGTGGATTTATTGAGTCCGAAAGTAATTCGCAGCTCCATGGGGGCCATTCTGCAAGTGCCGATCCGCCAGGGATTGGACGAAGAAGAAATTTGGCAAATGGCGCGCGCTCAAGATATGCCGGTGATTGTGACGGCCTTGTCCGACAGCACATCCTACGCAGAGATGCCCGGCTTTCGTAGCGGTCTCTGGGTATTCGGCAATGAAGGAAACGGTGTCTCCGATTTTTGGTTGGCCAAGGCGGATCATCGCTACTTCATTCCCATGGAAAATCAAATGGATTCATTGAATGTGGCGATTGCGGGAGCAGTATTTTTATTTCATAATCGCTACTTAACGGAGTGTTCCTCATGCAAAAATTGATTCAAATGGAAGCAAATATTGATGATATGTCCCCGGAATACTTGGCTCATGCACAGCAGGTCTTGCTGGATGAGGGGGCATTGGATGCGTGGCAGGAGTCCATCGTCATGAAGAAAGGTCGTCTGGCTACGAAGCTTTGTGCCTTGGTCGAGCCGGGCCAACGAGATAGGGTAGTGGCGGCTTATTTTCGGGAAACGACGACTTGCGGGGTACGCGAGTGGAGTGTGCAAAGGACCTCAGCGGAGCGCAAGATGGAAGTACTGGAAGTGGAGGGAATGCCTATTCGCATTAAGACCTCCAGGTATGAAAATATAGAGGTCAACTCAAAAGTAGAATATGAAGATTGCCTGTGTTTGGCGAAGAAATTGAACGTGAGTCGGAAAGAAGCGTTGAAGTTGATCGAAGACAGTTGGAAAAGGAAAAGGGAATGAAGAGTCCAGAGGAAATTAGACGGGAACTCGCAGAGAGACTCGTCAGCTATGGTATAATAATAGTTAACGAAAAAAGTATTGCCTATGGTATACAATGGCGGGTGCAAGACAGTCATGAAGAGGCCATTATCAATACATATCATGGCAAAAAAGGATTTCGCTTGGTGGTGCAAGCGGCAAGTCCGGCTTTGCAACAAAAAATAGAGGAAATATATGCCGGTCTGTGTGTGGCGGATCCGAAATCGAAGGAGAAAAAAAGTTCTGCTCGCCCCAACGATCTTGCGACAGAAGACCCCTCTTCTTATATCGGTTGTGATGAATCGGGGAAAGGGGATATTTTCGGTCCCTTGGTCGTCGCAGCCGTGTATTTTACACCGGCAATGGCGGAAAAATTGCAGCATTTGCATATTCGCGACAGCAAGACTTTGTCCGATACTGAAATTGCCGATATTGCCACGCTGGCCAAGGCGGAATTTGCCGACTATATCGTTTGTCAGACAATATTGCCGAGACAATATAATGAATTATATGCGACGTATCAAGCGGCAGGGAAAAACTTAAATCATTTACTAACGGATTTGCATGCGCAGAATATTCAAAAATTAACCGATAGATATTCTCCGGAGCGGGTAATTTTGGATCGATTTGCCAAAGAAGAACTGATGCAGCAACGCTTGCAAGTTTTACATATCTCTTCCACACTTTTGCAAATACCTCGGGGAGAACGCTATCCGGGGGTAGCTTTGGCCTCGATTATCGCCCGCGCTGAATTCGTTCGCGCGGTAGATAGTTTGGGTGCCACATACGGCGAGGAAATTCCCAAGGGAGCCGGACCGGCCACACAAGCATGGCTGCGTGGATTTGTCGAGCGTCATGATAGATCGGCTTTGCCCGAAGTGGGAAAGTTACACTTCCGAACATTTGAGATGTATCGATGAGGAGGTTGTTATGAAATTTCTAATCATTAATGCGGATGACTTCGGCCTTGCCGGTGAGATCAATCGCGCGATTTACAGTGCCCATCATCACGGTGTGTTGACGAGTACGTCGTTGATGGCACCCGGTGAAGCTTTTGAGGAAGCGGTTGAACTGGCGGCGGCCTCTCCGCGATTGGGAGTAGGTATTCACGCGACATTGGTGGGTGGCTTGCGCCCGGTATGTGATCCGGCCGACGTTCCGACCTTAGTAGATGACGAGGGCAATTTATGGAAATCCTACGAGGAATTTATCCGCCGGGATTTGGCAAGAAAAATCGACTATGAGGATGTGTGGAAAGAACTGACGGCACAATTCGAGAAAATTTGTGCCAGCGGTTTGCAAATCACGCATGTGGACGGACATCAGCATCTGCATGTATGGACGAAAGTATTGCCAATTGTGACGGCACTCTGTCATCGCTATCGGATTCATTGTTTGCGCATTCCGGAGGAGCGTATTTCCTACGGTAAACACTTGGCAGATTGGCGACGTTTCTTAGGCAAAGCCGGTCTCAGCACATTGGCCGGACGAGCGAGAAAATATATTCGCCCGCAAGGACTACAAACTACGGATTATTTCTGGGGAATGATGGATGGCGGCCGTATGACGGAACGGAATTTATTGAATATCCTGGGACAATTCAAACCGGGTTTTCATGAAATTATGTGTCATCCGGGCATGAATGATCACGTCTTGGGACAAAAGTTCCCGTGGGGATATCATTGGACGCAGGAGTGGCAGGCGTTGGAATCCGTCCGTGTATATGAAAAGATCATGGAGGAAGGGATTCATCGCATTCACTATGGAGATATCCAACCATGAATCGAACGTGTCGACATGGCATTCTCTTATTTCTTCTGATTGCGACGGTTACTTTTTGTACGATTTATTTTACTGTCGATATTTCCACTTGGCACGCCATTACCTACTTTTCTTTTCAGAATATATTGCTGGCGTTGGGCATCTGGGCATTGGGAATGTACTTTGACGGCCTGCGCTTGCAGAAATTGGTAGCGATCAATGGGTATGAGGTCAAACTGACGGGCATTTTACAAGTGGTGTTCGGGAACTATTTCATGGGACTATTGACGCCGGGAGCCAGCGGGGGAGCCATTGCGCAAGTGCTCATCCTGCGCAGTATCGGCGTACCGGTCGCCAAAAGCAGTATGATTGTTCTCATTCGAACCGTATTTTCGATTTTATTTCTGATTTTGGCCTTACCGATCGTATTTTATTACGACCATCTCAATATTCCCTATATCGGCAATAAGACTTTATTCTATATTGCATTTGCTTTTCTCTTATGCTGTATTTTCGGCTTTTGGATTTTCTCCGGAAAATACGGCAAGATCTATGCGTATCGTTTATGCGTATATGCCAAGATTTCTCCTAAAAAGACGAAAAAGATTCTTCGTTTCTTGACGGATTTGACCGATACATTGGATGTCCTTCGTTGTCGGCCCTGGGAAACCTTGATCGTTTTTATTTACTCGGGGTTGAGTCTGTGCTGTATCTATGGAATTTTGCCGGCGCTGGTATTTCACGGTGAAGGAGCGGCGGATAATTGGTTCCTGTTGGGACGTATGATTGTGCTCAACTTTATTTTGTATTTTGCGCCGACTCCCGGCGGTACGGGGATCGCCGAAGGTTTTTTCGTTCTCCTGTTCAAGAATTATGTTCCCTCGGGAACGGTTGGGATTCTCGCTGTAATGTGGAGATTTATTGCCGAGTACATTCCGTTTTTCCTAGGCATGTACTTTGTGCTGACTTTATTCGGTCGCAAGTACTTACTCAATAAAGATATGGATTTATCTGCTGCAGAAAAGGAGTCATAAATTGAATAGCAAAGATACTCAATTTTACTTGGTTGATGAAATGATTTTGCCGGAGGCCATTAAGAAAACCATTCAAGCAAAAGCATTATTGACCAGTGGCGAAGCCAAAACAATCAATCAGGCGGTGGAAATGGTCAATTTGAGCCGCAGCGCATACTATAAATACAAGGATCGGGTTGAGCCTTTTTTCGAAGCGGTTCAAGGCCGGATTTGTTCGGTTTCGATTATGATTTCGCATGAGGCGGGCGTACTCTCCAAGGTCTTGCAGTTGATTGCCAAGCAAAAGGCGAGCATCATTACGATCAATCAGGGGATTCCCTTGCAAAAAATCGCCAATGTGACGCTTTCCTTTGAAACGCAGCAAATGCAGATCGGTTTGGAGGATTTGATTCGCCGCATTGCCAGAATTAAAGGTGTGAAGGAAATCAAGTTAATAGGCCAAGAGTAAAGAGGAGGGAATGGCATGGAAAAAATTGCAATCGGTTTGCTGGGGTTGGGGACCGTCGGCTCGGGTGTTATGTACACATTGGAGAAGAATGCGCACTTGCTCGCTGAAGATCTCGGTTATTCCGTACGAATCAAGAAAGCTTTGGTACGAGATGTACGTGAGTGCAAGCATTTGACATTGCCTTCCGATTTGGAACTGACCGAAAATGTAGAAGATATCCTCAATGATGACGAAATCCAAATTGTGGTAGAAGTCATGGGCGGCATTCAGCCGGCCAAAGACTTTATTCTGCTGGCGATGGAAAAGGGAAAAAGCGTTGTCAGTGCCAATAAAGATTTGATCGCTTTGCATGGTCCGGAGATTGTCGCCACAGCGACCGCCCAAGGTGTGGATTTTATGTGCGAAGCGAGTGTCGGCGGGGGGATTCCCATTTTATTGCCCTTGCAAAAGTCGTTGAAAGCCAATCAAATTCAGGAGATCGTCGGTATCGTCAATGGTACGACCAATTATATCTTGACGGAGATGACCGAGCGCGATATGTCCTATGGAGATGCCTTGGCAGATGCGCAGGAAAAAGGCTATGCAGAAGCGGACCCGACGGCGGATGTGGGCGGTTTTGACGCGGCTCGCAAAATCGCGATCTTGGGTTCGATCGG
>JAEZZT010000068.1 GCA_023418435.1 Bacillota bacterium
GCAATACACCTTCACAAGCGGACAGGGATCGGGATACTTCATAGTTAAAATCGACATGGCCCGGTGTATCGATCAAATGCAACGTATATATTTCGCCGTCTTTCGCCTGGTACTGGAGTCTGGCCGACTGGGATTTGATCGTGATACCGCGCTCTTTTTCAATGTCCATGCTGTCCAACACTTGCGCTTGCATTTCTCTCGCGGTCAATGCTCCCGTCAGCTCGATCAAGCGATCCGCCAGGGTCGATTTCCCGTGATCAATATGGGCAATAATGGAAAAATTGCGAATTTTTTCAGTTGACAAGATGATCCTCCCCAAACAATGGATTTTCTGCAATAATAGCTCCTCCCAGAACTCTTGTACCATCGTAAAATACAACAGACTGGCCGGGCGTTACTGCCCGTTGAGGTTCTTCAAACAATACATCTACCCCGGTCGCGGTAGGAATAATACGACAAATTGCCGGCTTGGCCGCGTAGCGAATCTTGGCTTCGGCCACCATCGGTTCTTGCAATTCGGCAAAATCGATGAAAGAAGCACGAATGCCCTTGACCGTCTTGGCAAACAAGTAGTCCTGCGGTCCGACGATCAAGCGATTGCGTTTGGCATCCAAAGCCACCACATACAATGGTTGAGCGGAAGCAATTCCCAAGCCTTTCCGCTGGCCGACCGTGTACGACGGCAAGCCCTTGTGTTGACCCAGTACTTGGCCTGCCAAATCAACAATGTCTCCCGGAGCAAATGCTTGCGGAATATATTGCCGTAAAAAAGCCGTGTAGTCATTATTCGGTATAAAACAAATGTCCTGGCTTTCCGGTTTATTATAAACGGGCAGGCCGTATTTCTTGGCTGCCTCTCTCGTATCCTCCTTGTGGAGGTTGCCGAGCGGAAATAAAATATGCGGCAAAATGCTTTGTTTCATATGGTACATCACATAGGATTGATCTTTACGAGCATCTGCCCCTTTATGAACTTCATAGCGATTCAAATCCGGCGAATATATATTTTGCACATAGTGTCCGGTTGCCAGAAAATCCGCACCCAATTCCTGCGCACTTTCCCACATCGCACCGAATTTGATTTCTTCATTGCAAACTACGCAGGGATTGGGTGTGATTCCCTCTGCATAGGATTGAATGAAATAATCCATGACCTGCTTTTTAAAACGATCGCGATAATCGAGCACATAATGAGCGATCCCCAGTTGATTGGCGATGGTCTTGGCATCCGTGACCGCGGCCGATTGGATGACACGATCTTCGTTATATGTATCAAATAAGAGCATGGTGACGCCGAACACATCATATCCCTGCTCCAACAAGCGGGCGGCAACGAGCGAGCTATCTACGCCGCCACTCATTGCGACTGCCACACGTTTATTTTTCATTATATTTCCACCTCTTCAGTATGATATTATAACATAAGACAAAGTAGATTCCGGGAATAAATATAAAATTCTCGAAGAGAAAGGAATATGTTATGCATCAATATTTGTTTTTTATCGGTGATTTTCCAGTCCGGGCTTACAGTCTGTTCTTTGCCTTAGGAATTTTATCCGGTGCCTTGGTTGCCTATTATTTTGCCAAAAAGGACGGGCGCTGGCACTCGCATATTTTTGATTTGGCCGTTTACTGCGGCTTGGCCGGCATTGTCGGCGGTCGACTTTGGGATGTTTTCTTTTTCGATTGGGCCTATTACCAGGATCATCTCCTGGAAATCCCCTTTCTCTGGCAAGGCGGTATGGCCATTCAAGGCGGTCTTTTATTCGGTATCGTCACCGCCATTATTTATTTGCGCCATCACAAAATCGATATTCTGGAGTTTGCCGATCTCGTAGCACCGGCACTCATCATCGGCCAAAGTGTAGGTCGAATGGCCAACCTGATGAACGGCGATGCCTTCGGACACCCGACGGGCAGTTCGTTCGGCATCCTCTATCCCGAAACCACCTTGGCTTTCCGCACGTACGGTGCACAGCCGCTGTGGCCGGCAGAGATCTGGGAGGGCCAAATCGATGTCCTGATCTTTGTCGCATTATTGGCTTTTGCCTCTCATGCACCGCGCAAAGGACAGGTCTTCGCCCTGTACCTGATGCTGTATTCGGTCGCTCGTTTCTTCCTCGAATATATTCGCGGCGATTACGGCGTCCTCCTGTGGGGCTTGAAATCTGCACAATTGACTTCATTGGCCGCATTTTCCATCGCCTTGCTATTCTTCATCTGGTGCGGACTCAGAAAGAAACAGGAAGAACTCGCTTCGCCGACCGTCACTTCGACACGCAAGCGCAAATAAAAAATCGATCATTCGATCGATTTTTTATTTTGCACATATGCTTGTATTTCGGCCAATGCTCTTTCGGCAAGTTTTTGATTCTTTTCTTTCTTGGGAACTCTGTACCCCAAGGGTTCAATAATCCCAAAATTGACATTCATCGGCTGGAAGTTTTTTCCTTCATACTCGGACACATAATGCGCCAAAGCACCGATTGCTGTCTTGGCCGAAGGAATCCACGCCTCTTTTCCCAAGACATGGGCAGCCGCATTCCGCCCGGCCAACAAGCCGGATGCCGCCGACTCGACATAGCCTTCCACACCGGTCATCTGACCGGCAAAAAACAGGTCTTCACGAGTGCGAGTCTGATAAGTCGGCTGCAAGATTTGCGGCGAATTGATGTAACTGTTGCGATG
>JAEZZT010000136.1 GCA_023418435.1 Bacillota bacterium
GTCTCGGGTGATGGCCGGGAAGTTTCCGAAAGCTTGATAGTGGTAGCTGAAATCGGCCAGCTCCGCCAATAGTTCCATATCCACTTCAAACAGCCAAACCGATTTTTTGAAGCGATACGCATCTTGAGCAAATGGGTGCAATTCGCCGAGTCGCACCAATGTTTTTCCGTCCACGCGGAATTCTGCCGATTTGCCCGGATGATAGACTTCATGTTGGCCGGCAGCTACTTCATAGTTCGAGATGCCCAGTTGACTCAAGAGCAGTTCCAATAGCCCTTTGAGGTCGAAGAAATCATACTCCCGGACTTGATTCGGCCACGCCGGACTGCCGTCCTGACCATAGAGAATGCCCGCCAATACTGCGGCTTCATGGGGAAGTTCCTGCAACGGCAACTCCTGCGGCAAGAAGACGGCACCATATTCGAAAATGGCGACATTTTCATTCTTTCTGGCCAAGTTGTACTGCAGGACTTTCAGCAATCCCGGCAACAAAGACGTCCGCATTTCGGGAAGTTCTTCGGTAATCGGGTTGATGATGGGAATGGCCTTGCGCAATACATCATCGTCTGCAAAATGCAGTTTGTCCAAATCTTTGCCGTTCATAAAGCTATAGGAAATCGTTTCCGCCAAACCTTCACGCACGAGAAAATCTTTTACATATTCCGCACAAGTCTGCAAAGCACTCCGTCCCCCGCTCTTGGTACGCCCCAACGGCAAGGTTTCGGGAATTCTTTCAAAACCGTAAACACGAGCGACTTCCTCGCTGAGATCGGCTTTGATATGAAGATCATTACGCCATTCGGGAGCAGTCACTTGCCAATGCCCTTCTCGAACCTCCACCGTACAACCGAGATCCTGCAAAATGCGGATCATGTCCGCTTCTGCTACCGGTACGCCGATCGCTTGCTGGATTTCTGCCGGTGTAATCTCGATAACGGCAGCTTGGCGAGGGGTCGGATACACGTCGAGATACCCCTGTGCTACCTGGCAGGCGCCCATTTCCTGCAGCAATTGTGCAGCTCTGTCCAAGGCCGTCTTCGTCAGCGTGACATCCGCACCTCGTTCATAACGCCCGGACGCATCCGAGCGCAGACCGACACGACGGGAAGTCTTGCGAATCGTCGCTCCGTTGAACACAGCCGCTTCCAAAAGAACGGTCTTCGTTCCGGCAGTCACTTCGGTGCGTGCTCCGCCCATAATACCGGCCAGACCGGCCGCCGCTTGTTGATCGGCGATGACCAAATCCTGCGCCGTCAGTATGCGCTCCTGATCATCCAAGGTGACTACCTTTTCTCCCTCGGCGGCCAGACGAGCCACGAGACGATGACCGGCGATGGTTTCATAGTCATACGCATGCAAAGGCAGACCATATTCGTGCATGACATAATTCGTCACATCGACCACATTATTGATGCTGCGAATACCGGCCGTATGTAATCTTTCTTTCAACCATTGCGGAGATTCTCCGACCTGCACGTCATGCAGGACTCTGGCGGTAAAACGTTCGCAATGCTGAGGTGCTGCAATCTCGACAGCTGCCATTTCGGAAGCTATTTTTTCGGATTCCCGGACAGTCACTTGCGGCAAGTGCAGCCACGCGGAAAACAAAGCCGCGAACTCTCTCGCCAAGCCGACCATACTGAAACAATCCGCACGATTCGGCGTCAATTCAAACTCAAATATAGTATCGTTCATGCCGAAGAACTCATGCCAATCCTTGCCGATCGGAGTATCTTCCCGCAATATATATATCCCTTCTTTATCCTCCGGACGCAAGTAATCTTCCGGTAGTTCCAACTCCTGTGCGGAGCACAACATGCCATGCGAAGGGACGCCGCGCAACTTGGATTTTTTGATTTTAATGCCGCCGGGCAAATGTGCGCCCGGTTTGGCGACCGGAACTACCTGTCCGGCTTTGACATTGCTCGCGCCGGTGCAAATCTGCAGTGTTTCGTCACCGACATCGACTTGGCACACAACCAATTTATCCGCATCCGGATGTTTTTCCACGGAGAGAATTTTTCCCGTCACTACGTTTTGAATATTCTCGCCCATGACCTCTATTTCTTCCACCGGTACTCCGGCCATCGTCAATCGTTCCGCCAACTCTGCCGGTGCACCTTGATAATCCACATAATCTCGCATCCATTGTAAAGAAGCTCGCATACTTACCTCCTAAAACTGCGCCAAAAAGCGCAAATCATTTTCATAGAACAGACGTAAATCATCGATTCCGTACATGAGCATAGCGATTCGTTCCACACCCATACCGAAAGCAAAACCGCTCACTTTCTCCGGATCATAGCCGTTGAGCGTAAATACATTCGGATGGACCATACCGCAGCCCAAGATTTCCAACCAGGTCTCTTCCGTGCGGATAGTACCGCCGGCAGTATGCCGCTTGCGGAACAATACATCTACTTCCGCGCTGATTTCCGTAAATGGGAAAAAGCTGGCACGAAAACGAACCTGTGTGTCCGCGCCGAAAATTTCACGGCAAAAATGTGCGATCGTGCCTTTTAAATCGGCAAAAGTCACGCCTTGATCCACATACAAGCCTTCGATCTGGTGAAAGACCGGTGAGTGAGTGGCATCGTCATCCCAACGGAACACTTTGCCCGGTGCGATGATGCGAATCGGCTCATTGGGCTTTTGTGCCTGCATGGTACGAGCCTGCACCGGCGAGGTGTGCGTGCGCAACAGGAATCGATCGGTAATATAGAACGAGTCCTGCATATCGCGAGCCGGATGATCGTCCGGGAAATTCAGACATTGGAAATTGTAATAATCATCTTCCATCTCGGGCCCTTCCGCCACCGTATATCCCATCTTGATAAACACGTCCTGGATACGGCGATTGGCTAGGGTCAACGGATGCAAATGCCCCTGCTTACGTTTTCTGCCGGGCAATGTAATATCGATTTTTTCCTCTTGAATCTTTTGCTCGATAGCCGCCCTCTTCAATACATCTCGTTGTTGGTCCAATTTCGTTTCCAAAGCACTTCGCACTTCATTGGCCAACGCACCGACTACCGGGCGCTCTTCGGGAGATAAATCTTTCATACCACGTAAAATAGCCGTCAATGCGCCTTTTTTCCCTAAGTAATTGACTTTGATCTGCTGCCATTCCGCTTCCGTGGTTACTTGCGTGATTTCTTTTTCGGCTTGTTCGCGTAACGCTTGTAATTCCTTCTCCATAAATCCTCCTAAACAAAAAGACTTGGGCTCATGGGGTGAACAAAAAGTCCACGGTACCACCCAAGTCATGACTCTATACCTTTAACGCAGATGTACGGTTGACCTACTGCCCTTCAGCCAACAACTCCCGAATGAACCGATGCAGTCGTCAGTTTGACTCTCTCAGTCGCGAAGTCAATCCCTGTAAATGCCGGTTCTGCATCTCTTTTCGTTCCTCGTTTACATATCTTAAATTATTCCTAGTATATCACAGATTATCTTTTCTGCCAAAGCTCAATTCCACTTCAAACCGTTGGCAATAATACCTCTCTGTACCTGATTACTGCCCTCGAATATTTGCATTACTTTCGCATCACGCATATATTTTTCGGCCGGCATTTCTCGAGAATAGCCCATACCGCCCATAATTTGTACGGCATCGGTCGTGACTTTCATCGCGGTGTCGGATGCCAAGCATTTGGCCATGGATGCATAGACGCCGGCATCTTTGCTACCTTGGTCCTGCAGAGCGGCCGCTTTATAAACCAGCAAACGCGCGGACTCCACGCCCATCGCCATATCCGCCAAGAGTTGTTGTACCATCTGCAAGGCAATCAATTTTGCGCCGAATTGTTCACGCTGATGTGCATAGCGGCCCGCCGCTTCCAATGCAGCTTGTGCAATGCCGACGGAAATCGCCCCCACAAAAGGACGCGACGCGTTGAGCGTCATCATGGCCAAGCGGAAACCGTGGCCTTCCTTGCCCAAACGAGCACTCTCCGGTACCACGCAATCTTCCAAAATCAACTCCGAAGTCGCCGAGGCACGGATGCCCATCTTGTCTTCGACCTTGCCTACGCTGAATCCCGGTGTACTGCGATGCACGATGAACGCAGTCATGCCGCGCACGCCGCGATCTTTATTCGCATTGGCAAAAACCACCGTGTAGTCCGCCAACGGTCCGTTGGTAATAAAATGCTTGCGACCGTTGAGGACATATCCGTCGTCCGTGCGAGTCGCAGTCGTCGCCATGGCCGCCGCATCGGATCCGGCCCCCGGCTCGGTCAATGCAAACGCCGCCATGTTGCCGCGGAGCAATGCCTCGCAAACTTCGCGTTTTTGCTCGTCGGACCCGCCGAAAAGGATCGGCAACAACGCCAACATATTGGCGGCACAAGCGGTCGCAATTCCCGCACAGCCCTTGGCCAATTCTTCAAACAACAAGGCCAAAGTAACGGCATCCACGCCGGGGCCGCCGAACTCGCGCGGTACTCCCAAAGAGGTCATCCCGCTTTGCTTCAAAATGGTCCACAATTCATCAGGGACTTCGCCCGTCTTGTCCATCTCCAAAGCTCGCGGCACTACTTCATTTTTGACAATTTCGCGAACCAAGTCCACCAATTCCTGCTGTTGTGCATTGACTTCAAAATTCATTTCTTCCTCCTAGATATCCGTCGCCAGATCGATGCGATGTCGAATCCAATAAGTTCCCTTACCCAGTAAAATTATTTTACCATCCTCATTATAAAACTTCACTTCCGCAACCAGCGTGTTTTTACCTTCGTGAATCACTTGTCCCTCTCCATAGACCCAGGTGTTTTCCGGCGCAGGTCGTACATAGGAAATATGAATATCCGTCGTCACCACATGGTAGCCCAGCGTTCGACAGGACCACCCCATGCAGGCATCGCTCATCGCCGCCAAGGGACCGCCGTGGCAAACGCCGCGCCGATTGGTATGAAAATCAGGTTCTACAAAAAGTTTCAAACGCACATTGCCCGGAGCCAAACTGTCCACCTGCATCCGTAAAAATTTGAAAAAGGGGTCTTCCGTGGTCGCACGTTGCAGAAAATGTGTAAAGTCGGTCATTTTTCTCCCTCCTCTATCGGTCCCAGGACGAAGAAACTGCCTTCGCAATGCGCCAACAAACGTTCATTTTCATCATAAAAATCACAAACGGCCATCATCGTCTTCCGTCCGGCATGCAGCACTTCGGCTTCTCCGGTAACTACCGAATCCGGCAGCGTGGGACGTACGTAGTGAATATTCAAGTCCATCGTGGAAACCGAGCGCCCCAATGAAAAGCAAGCCATTCCCATGTACGTATCGCATAGGGCATATAAAAATCCCCCGTGAATCGCTTGGCGAGAGTTTTCGAACTGTTCCCGATGAGCGACCGTCTGCATTTTGACCTTGCCCGGCTCATATGCCAACAATTTGTAATTCATCCGAGCATCAAAAGGGTTGCGTTGAAGTAACGCAATCTTTTTTTCTGCGCTGTCCTCCAGCATTTGTTCATCTCCTCAATATATTATTCGTAGTGCAAGGCATCGATGGGGTTCAGCTTGGCCGCCTTGCGTGCCGGATACAAGCCGAAAATCAAGCCGATCAGCATCGAAAAGGCAAATGAGCCGATGACCGGCAGAAGTGTGACTTCCGTGGAAATTCCGGTCAATGCGGACAAGGCTTTGGCCACGCCGATGCCGCATACAATACCGATCAAACCGCCCGCCAAACTCATCGCGACGGCCTCGACCAAAAATTGCGTAATGATCATCCGATACGTCGCTCCGAGAGCCTTTCGAATCCCGATTTCTTTGGTTCGTTCGGTCACGGAAACCAACATAATATTCATAATGCCGATTCCGCCCACCAAGAGAGAAATGGCTGCCACCGCGGCAAGGAATAAAGTCAAAGTCCCCGTTGCCTGTTGAATCGCATCCAATACATCCGCCATATTCTCGATATTGAAATCATCATGACCTTCTTCGCGAATGCCATGCCGCACTCGTAACAAGTTGGTAATATTGGCCTGCACCATGTCCATATTTTCCGCCTTGTCCACATTGAGCATAATGCCGTGCAAGTAGGTCACGCCCAATAATCGCTCCTGGGCCGTAGTAAAAGGCACCAAGATCAAGTTATCATAATCCGATCCCTTCTCCTCCAACAGACCGATGACGGTAAAAGGATCATTATGAATGCGTATCTTCTGTCCGATGGGTGAAATATCCCCGAAGAGTTCTTTTTTGACTCGCTGGCTGATAACCGCCACGCGATCTCTCGTCTGATATTCTTTCGGTGTCCAATAACGCCCCTCCACCACCTTGGTGTTGCGTACACTCTCATAGGCCGCCGTCACGCCTCGCACCGAAGTCGTCCAATTCTTGTTGCCGTAAACGACCACATACGAGGATTGAATACTCGGCATGGCATCCTCTATGTGGGGCAGTTCGGCGACGGCTTGGTAATCCTTGTACGTGAGCGACTGCATACTGCCTGCCGCCGGTCGCACTCCCGGCGTACGCGGCGCACCCGGCATGACAATCAGCAAATTGGAACCCAATTGCGAAATGCTGGTACGAATATCCTGCTGCACTCCGTAACCGATGGAAACGAGCGCAATAACGGATGCGACACCGATAATAATGCCCAGCATCGTCAATAGCGCTCGCATTTTATTGCCGATGAGTGCCTGCCAGGCCATGCGAATATTTTCAGTTTGTAAATTACGCATCTTGACCACCTGAAATCACACCGTCGCGGAGCACAATATGCCGTTCGGCAAACTCGGCAATATCTGCCTCATGCGTGACCAATAAAATGGTCCTTCCTTCGGCATGCAATTCCTCCATGATTTGCATGACCTCCGCACCGGACTTGCTGTCCAAATTTCCCGTCGGTTCATCCGCCATGAGAATGGCCGGGTTATTTGCCAAAGCTCGGGCTATCGCGACCCGTTGGCGCTGTCCGCCGGACAATTCATTCGGCAAATGATGCAGACGCTCTCCCAGCCCCAGACGCGCCAAGAGCGCTCTGGCTCGTTGGTCACGTTCTTTTTCCGGCATGCCGCCGTAAATCATGGGCAACTTCACATTATCGAGCGTACTGAGTTTCGGCAACAAGTTGAAACTTTGGAAGACGAATCCGATCTTTTGATTGCGAGTATGTGCCAGCGAGTTGTCATCCATCGCGGCAACTTCCACACCCTCCAACAAGTACGAACCGGAGCTGGGTCGATCCAAACAGCCCAGTATATTCATCAACGTGGATTTGCCCGAGCCGGACGGTCCCATAATCGATAAAAATTGCCCCTGCTCTACTTTCAGGGAGATACCGCGCAAGACGGGAACCTCATTTTTCCCCAGTTGATAGCTCTTTTTGATATCTTGTAATTCAATCACCGTAGGCATGGTATCACCTATACGTGCAAGCGCTGATTTCGCTTGCCCTCGGCTTTAATTTTCTCCTCGGGCAGACTGCCGCTGACGACGATTTCATCGCCTTTTTGCAAACCGGAAAGAATTTCTACGCGATTATCTTCTACTACGCCGACTTGGACGTGAACTTTTTCAAAACCTTTTCCCTGCTTGCGATACACAAATTGTCCTTCTTTGTCATTGCGCAAGGATGTAATGGGCACGATCAACGCATGGTCGCTTTGTTTGCCGTGAATAACCGCTCTCGCCGTCATCGAGGGATACAACCCCTCCAGATCCGCTTGATCGATGGCGACATATACCGTGTAGTAAATCACGGACGCGGACTTGCTGTCACTCGGCTGCCGTGAAATATCCGTCACTTTGCCGTGAAAGTCTCTGCCGGGATACGCATCCACCGTAAACGTAACCTGTTGTCCCTCATGTACTTGTCCGATATCCGTTTCATCCACCAAGAGACGAATTTGCATCTCGGACAAATCCGCCACACGCACGATAATCATCTGGCTCGCCAATCCTTGCGAGACGGTTTCGCCTTCCTTCATCGGCTCACCGATGACGATCCCGGTCAGCGGGGACGTAATCACCGTGTCGCGCGTATCCGCTTCCGCCTTTTCATAGGCGGCAGCGGCCGTTTCATAGTCCATCTGCGCATCGGCCATCGTCTGATACGCAACGGCACCTTCTTGGTACAAATGCTGATAACGTTCATACCGGCTCTTCTTGTT
>JAEZZT010000109.1 GCA_023418435.1 Bacillota bacterium
GTATGGAACGATATGAGGCTCGCAAGGCTGTCGTAGAAGCATTGCAGGAGCGCGGACAATTGGTCAAAATTGAGGATACCGATCATGCGGTGGGACATTGCTCGCGTTGTCATGTCACGGTAGAACCTTTGGCGACGAAACAGTGGTTTGTCAAGATGAAACCGCTCGCCGAACCGGCGATGAAGGCCGTGCAGGACGGTCAAACGGAATTTGTGCCGCCGCGCTTTACGCAAACTTACTTACATTGGCTGGAAAATATCCGTGACTGGGGTAATTCGCGCCAATTGTGGTGGGGGCATCGGATTCCGGCCTGGTACTGCCAGGATTGCGGAGAAACGATTGTTTCGCGTGAAGATATCGATGTCTGCCCGCATTGCGGAGGCAAAGTTGTACAGGATCCGGACGTGTTGGATACGTGGTTCAGTTCGGCGCTCTGGCCGTTTTCTACCTTGGGATGGCCGGAAAAAACACCGGAGTTGCAAAAATGGTATCCGACCAATACGCTGGTCACCGGCTATGATATTATCTTCTTCTGGGTGGCGAGAATGATTTTCTCGGCCATGGAGTTCATGGATGAGGTGCCTTTCCGCCATGTGTTTATCCATGGTCTCGTGCGGGATAGCCAAGGCCGTAAAATGAGTAAGTCTTTGGGCAATGGTATCGATCCCTTGGAAGTGATCGAACAATACGGTGCGGATGCGTTGCGCTTTACCTTGGTGACCGGAAACACTCCGGGTAATGATATGCGTTTCTACATGGAACGAGTGGAAGCCAATCGAAATTATGCCAATAAAATCTGGAACGCGGCTAAATTTGTCTTGATGAATTTGACCGGGTATGAAGAAGATTTCGAACCCACGGCAGAAGATTTGCAATTGGCCGATCGCTGGATCTTGGAGACTTTTGCACGCACGACGGAAAGTGTCACACGCAATTTGGAAAACTTTGAATTGGGAGCTGCCGCAGATACGATTTATGAATTTACCTGGAATTACTTCTGCGATTGGTATATCGAAGCGGTAAAACCTCGTTTGTATGATAAAGAAGCGTCCCGTGATCGTTTGACTGCGCAATATGTACTGGTGCATGTTTTGAGCGGTGCATTGGCACTCTTGCATCCCTTCATGCCCTTCGTTACGGAGCATATTTGGCAACATTTGCCGCATCAGGGGATTGCCTTGGCCAAGGCGCCATGGCCGGTACCTCGCGCCGAATTGCGTTTTGCAGAAGATGCCGAGCGAATGGAGCGCTTGATGGATGCCATCAAGGGAATCCGCAATATGCGTGCGGAGGCGGAAGTGGAACCCGCTCGGAAATGTCGCGTGCAAATTCGTGCCAAACGTGAAGATTTGGCGGATTTGGTACGGACGTATGAGGTGTATTTCCAAAAATTGGCCAATGCGGAACATGTAGAGCTTTTGGCGAGTGATGCGCCGCAACCGGAGAATGCATTGACAGCGGTTACCGAAGGCCTGGAAATTTTCTTGGGGCTGGCGGATATCATCGACAAAGAGAAAGAAAATGCCCGTATTTTGAAAGAGGAAGAGCAATTGCATAAAGAGATTGATCGCTTGGCGAAAAAGTTGGGCAACGAGAACTTCGTGGCCAAAGCGCCGGCGGAAGTAGTTGCCAAAGAGCGAGAAAAATTGAGCGGCTATGAAGAAAAATTAGCGACCTTGCAGGAACGAAGAAAGTTCTTGGCTACTTTATAAAGGAGAGACGATGGAATTTTTAGAGAGTATTGAATGGTTGCAGCAAAGTCTTACATTCGGTATTCGGCCCGGTTTGGCGAGGATCGAAGCACTTTTGGAGTCGCTGGGGCATCCGGAACGGGAATATCGAGTGATCCATGTAGCGGGAACCAACGGCAAGGGCAGCGTGGTGGCGATGATGGACAGCGTGTTGCGGGAAAGCGGTCTGCGGACGGGCCGCTATATTTCCCCGCATCTCTGGGATTATCGCGAGCGCATGGCGGTCAATGGAGAAGATATTTCCGAGACGGATTTTGCCGAGGTGGCTACGCGGATACGTCAAGAGATTGAGCGAGTGTTTGACGGGAAAGAGGAACGCCCGACAGAATTCGAGATCTTGACGGCGATGGCATTTTACTATTTTGCTCAGCAGAAATGTGAATACGTGGTCGTGGAAACGGGGTTGGGCGGTTTATTGGACTCGACGAATGTAGTGAGACCCGAGGTCGCCGTAATCACCAATGTATCCATGGATCACATGGCATATTGCGGAGAGAAAGTGACGGAAATTGCCGCCCATAAAGCGGGAATCATCAAACGCGACTGTCCCGTGGTGACAGCGGCCAGAGGAGATGCCTTGCCGGTAATCAAGAAGGAAGCCCGACAAAAGCATGCACGCCTCTATTACTGGGGCCGGGATTTTGAAGTGGAGAGTCGTCGCCCTAATCCGTTCGGCCAAGTCGTCAATGTAAAACGCGCGGAAGCTGGATCCGCCTTGCTCTTTGTTCCTTTTGCCGGGGTGCATCAGGCGGTCAACGCAGCGATATCGACGATGGCAATTACCGTCTTGGCCGGCAACGACGATCGCATTACGGAAGACTGTTTGCGCGAAGGGATTGCCAAGGCACAATGGCCGGGCAGATTCGAACGCATCGTCCATGGTGGTCATACCTATGTCTTGGACGGGGCTCACAATGCCGACGGTGCGGAAGCATTGGCGATGACACTGCGGGAAGTATATCCGGAAAAGAAACGAGTATTTGTATTTGCTTGTTTGGAAGATAAGGATATGGGAACCATGGTGGGGCATTTATTTAATGCCGAGGACAAAGTAATTACGGTGGCAGCTCCTACACCACGGTCCCGGGATCCGTTGGCCATGGCGGAGATGTTGCCTTGTGAGGCGAAAGCGGCCACTTCTGTCGCAGAGGCATTGCGTCAAGCAGCCGCAGAAGCGGATGCGGAAAGCATCATCGTGGTTTGCGGCTCACTGTACATCTTGGGAGAAGCAAAAACACTTTTGGCCAAGTGGAATGCCCAATAAAAAAAGACCATTAAGATTTTTCTTAATGGTCTTTTTCTCTATCCGAACCGGTCAGGCGGATGTGCTTGCCGCTGCCGGAGCAGAAGGTTTTTGGCTGGCCGGTGGAGCAGCGGGGGAGGTGGATTTCTGAATCTCTTTTTTGATATCCTCTTTGGCTTTCTTTTCGGCCTCTGCTTTTTCCTTTGCCAAGCGTTCCTCTTCGGCTTTTTTGCGTTGGGCAAAAATATCTCTCATCAAGGGGTACTGCGGGTTTTGGCTCACATATACTTGTGTTTCGAATAAGCGTCCCCAGGGAAAACGAGCCGAAATCGTATGCGGATCGATAGCGAGATTTTCTTCGGCAAAGTTTTGCAAGCCTTCAATCATAATCTCTTCCAGATGAC
>JAEZZT010000119.1 GCA_023418435.1 Bacillota bacterium
GCCGCATACTTCTGCCGGTCGTATTCCTTCCCAAAAAGGATATCGCTTTTATGTCGATATGTTGATGGAAAACGATTTGGCCGAGACGGAATTATCGCAGGCGATTGCCGATTGGGGGCAAAAGCAACAAAAAAATCAGTCCAAGATTTTTTCCGAAGCGGCAAAATTATTGGCGATGTTGACCCACAATCTCTCGGTCGCCATCGAAACACAACAGAGCACGGAACGATTGAATTATATTCGTTTCATGCCGCTTGATGAGTTGCGAGCCATTCTTTTGGTAGTGACGGAAAGCGGTAAAGTCGAGCATTCGCTTTTTCCGATACCGCCGGATATTTCCTGGGACGAATTGCAGCATTTTGCGGAGCGAGTCAGCAATCTTTTCCACCATGTTCCCGTGGCGGAAATTACAATGGAAAAGCTCTGGGAATTGCGCGAAGGCTTTTTGTCTCCGCAGTGGTGGACGCAGGCCGTTACCGGTTTGCAGGCAAGTTTGTCCGATCAGGAGCAACAGACTGTCTATGCCGACGGTGTCAGCGAGTTGATCCGCCAACCGGAATTCCAGGATATGGAGCGAATTCGTCAGATTATTGCCCTCGTAGAGGAAAGTGAAAAATTGGCGGATATGTTGCAGCCGCATGGGGAATCCGGCTTGGAGGTGCGTATCGGTCCGGAAACCGGTAACCCTCATTTGCAGGATTACAGTATTGTACAGGCTCGCTTTTTTGATGAAAATAGAGTGTTGGGAACGATTGCAGTTCTCGGCCCGACGCGCATGGATTATGGCAAAGTGCTTGCTATACTTCATTTATTACAACAACAAATCGATCATTTAATTCGTGAAAAATAAGAGAAAAGAGGTGTAGCATGGACGAGAAGATGAAAGTCGAACAGGACGAATGTCAAGAAAATACGGATCATCTGCACGAGCCCGAAGCCGGTACGGAACAACAAGTCGAGCCGGAAGAGATTGCAGCCGATGTGGCATTGCAGGACGCGTTGCAAAAGTGGCAGGAATGTGAGCAGCAATATCAACGCTTGCAAGCGGATTATCTCAATTTCAAGCGCCGCTCTCGAGAAGAAATGGTACAGGCCCGACAGAGATGCACCGTCGATGTGGTAGCGGAGTTTTTACCGACGCTCGATCTCTTTGAGAAAGCGTTGGCATTTCCGGTGGCGGAAGAAAATAAGAATCTGCTCAAAGGTTTTGAGATGGTCTATGGCCAACTGCGTGCCGTTCTGACTCAATTGGGAGTGGAAGAGGTTCCGACAGAAGGAAAAGCGGATTTTCACATTCATAATGTAGTCGCCAAAGTAGAAAATAATGATTTGGCGGAAGATAGCATTTTGGAAGTAGCTAAGAGAGGTTATCGCCTAGGCGATATGTTGGTACGACCGGCAGATGTCGTGGTCGCAGTGAAAAGCAACGAATAATGAGGAGGAAGATGTATGTCTAAAGTAATTGGTATTGACTTGGGAACTACCAACTCGGTAGTAGCTGTCATGGAAGGTGGGGAGCCTGCCGTTGTCACCAATGCGGAAGGATCCCGTTTGACCCCTTCGGTAGTTGGATTTTCCAAAACCGGAGAACGTTTGGTGGGACAATTGGCGAAACGCCAGGCGGTTTCCAATCCGAACCATACGATTATTTCGATTAAACGCCATATGGGTACGCAACATCGTGTGCAAATCGATGATAAGAGCTATACGCCGCAAGAAATTTCGGCGATGATTTTGCAAAAATTGAAACAGGATGCGGAAGCATACTTGGGTGAAAAAGTGACCCAGGCCGTAATCACGGTACCGGCATACTTTACGGACAGCCAACGTCAAGCTACGAAAGATGCCGGTTCGATTGCCGGATTGGAAGTATTGCGCATTATCAACGAACCGACCGCTGCTGCCTTGGCCTACGGTTTGGACAAAATGGAAGACGGTCAAGAACATACGGTCTTGGTGTATGACTTGGGCGGCGGCACTTTCGACGTCTCGATTTTGGAATTGGCAGACGGCGTGTTTGAAGTAAAGGCCACTCAGGGAAATAATAAATTGGGCGGCGACGATTTCGATGAAAAGATCATGGAATGGATCGTGGCAGAGTTCAAAAAAGAAAGCGGCATCGACTTGTCGAAAGACGCTACGGCGATGCAACGCTTGAAAGAAGCTGCCGAAAAAGCCAAAATCGAATTGTCCGGCGTAATGACGACCAATATTAACCTGCCCTTTATTTCGGCAGATGGAAATGGTCAACCGGTACATTTGGATTTGAATTTGTCGAGAGCAAAATTCAATGAATTGACCGAGCACTTGGTCCAAGCGACCATCGAACCGACCCGCAAAGCCATGAGCGATGCCGGTTTGAAGCCGTCGGATATCGACAAGATTCTGTTGGTCGGCGGATCCAGCCGTATTCCGGCAGTACAGGAAGCCATTCAGAAAGAATTGGGCAAAGAGCCGAGCAAGGGTATCAATCCGGATGAATCGGTAGCGATCGGTGCCGCCATTCAAGCCGGGGTTCTTTCGGGCGAGGTCAAAGATGTGTTGCTCTTGGATGTAACGCCATTGTCCTTGGGTATCGAAACCTTGGGCGGCGTATTTACCAAGATTATCGACCGGAACACCACGATTCCGACTTCGAAGAGCCAAGTATTCTCGACGGCAGCCGACAATCAACCTTCCGTAGACATTCATGTCTTGCAGGGCGAACGCAATATGGCTGCGGACAACAAAACTTTGGGTCGCTTCGAATTGAGCGGCATTCCGGCAGCACCGCGCGGAGTACCGCAGATTCAGGTTACCTTCGATATTGATGCCAACGGTATCGTGCATGTATCCGCCAAGGATTTGGGTACGGGCAAAGAACAAAAGATCACCATTACCTCTTCGGGCGGATTGTCGGATGACGAAATCGATCGCATGGTCAAAGAAGCGGAGATGCATGCGGCGGAAGACGAAAAACGCAAGGAAGGCGTAGAAGCCAGAAATAATGCGGACGCTCTGGCCTATCAAGCTGAAAAAACATTGAAAGAAATCGGTGATAAAGCGGATGCCGGTTTGAAATCCCAGGTGGAAACGGCGTTGGCCGATCTCAAAACCGCGTTGCAAGGAACGGATGTTGAGGACATCAAAGCCAAGGCCGAAGCATTGAGCAAGCCGTTGCATGAATTGACTTCCAAGCTCTACGAACAAGCCAATGCAGCCGGACAGGAAGCCAATCCGAATCAGGCTCAGACGGCACAAAACAATGACGATGTAGTCGATGGAGATTACAAAGTCGTAGATGATGATAAATAAATGACGGGGGAATACTCGTGAGTCGAGATTACTATGAGATATTAGGCGTTCCCAAGACGGCTAGCGAAGATGATTTAAAAAAAGCATATCGCAAATTGGCGCGGAAGTATCATCCGG
Organism: Bacillota bacterium; assembly: GCA_023418435.1. Taxonomy (GTDB): domain Bacteria; phylum Bacillota; class Negativicutes; order Veillonellales; family Negativicoccaceae; genus JAEZZT01. Next base: position 3,412 of record JAEZZT010000119.1, read on the forward strand.
ATTTGAACAAAGACAAACCGGAAGAGGCCGAGCAAAAGTTTAAAGAAGTCAATGAGGCTTATGAAACTTTGTCCGACAGCAATAAGCGGGCGCAATACGATCAATTCGGTCATGACGCTTATAAACAGGCCGGTCAGGGTGGAGGTTTCGGCGGGCAAGGAGCCTATTCGGGATTCAGCAATTTCGGTGGTTTCGGCGATATTTTTGAGCAATTTTTCGGCGGTGGGGGAACCTCCCGCCGAAACGGCCCCATCGACGGCGCCGATTTACGCTATGATTTGGAGATCACGTTGGAAGAGGCGGCTTTCGGAGCCACCAAGGAATTCAGCGTGGTGCGCGAAGAAACTTGTCCACGCTGTCACGGCAATGGTGCGGAGCCCGGTACTTCCGTAACGGAATGTCCGCATTGTCACGGCACCGGCCAGGAGCAAGTAGTCAGAAACACGCCCTTCGGTCAAATGGCGACGGTAGTGACTTGCTCGCATTGCGGCGGCACGGGTAAGCGCATCGAGACCCCTTGCAAGGAATGTCGCGGTACGGGTGTCGTGCGCAAGAGACGCAAGTTGGAAGTCAATATTCCGGCGGGTGCGGACACCAACACGAGAATCCGTCTGGCCGGCGAGGGTGAGCCGGGCCGACGCGGTGGCGCACAAGGCGATCTCTATGTCTATGTATATGTCAAACCGCATGCGAAGTTTCAACGTCGGGGCGCAGATCTTTTCTGCGTACAACCGATCAGTTTTCCCACCGCTGCGTTGGGCGGTGAGGTCCTCGTCGAGACTTTGTACGGCAAATTGGAGTTGAAAATCCCACATGGTACGCAAGGCGGCAAGGTATTTCGCCTGCGTGAACAGGGGATGACCGACTTCCGGTCCGGTCGCAAAGGCGATTTGCATGTGACTATTCACATCGAGGTACCGCAGAGTCTGAACGACGAACAACGCAAGGCCTTGGCCCAATATGCCGATGCCATGGGCGATGCGACCGTCAAGAAAGACAGCAGTTTTTTCAGTAAGTTGAAAGACACATTTTGCTAAAAGGGCGAAAGCCCTTTTTTCTTGCGATGAGTTGCAAAGAGTCGGGCAAGATGGTTACAATATGAGTAGTAATATAAGAACTGAAGGATGGGAATTTTGAATACTGTATCTTTTTTGACATTGGGATGTAAAGTAAATCAATATGATACCGATGCCATGCGAGGTCTATTCGTGCAACGCGGCTATCGGGTGGTACCGATTCATGAGCCGTCGGATGTTTGCGTGATCAATACCTGCTCCGTTACTCACATCGGCGAGCGCAAGTCGCGCCAGGCGATCCGCAAGGCCAAGAAAATGAATCCGGATACGATGATCGTAGTGACCGGATGCTATGCGCAATTGACTCCGGAGACTATTGCGGAGATTGATGGCGTCAATATTATTATCGGCACGCAGGATCGACACAAGATCGTCGACTTCGTAGAGTCGTATCAGCCGGCAACGGGACCGCAAAGCTATGTGCGTGATATTATGGCCACCAAGGATTTTGAGGATTTGCATCTGTATGGCGAGGCTTTGGAGCATACGAGAGCCTATATCAAAATTCAGGAAGGCTGCGGAAATTTCTGTACTTTTTGCATTATTCCGTTTACCCGTGGTCGCCTGAAATCCAGGCCGATTGCCGATATCGTGACGGAAACGGATCGCTTGGTCGGCTTGGGCTACAAGGAAGTGGTATTGACCGGCATCCATTTGGGAAATTACGGTCATGATTTTCGCGATGGAAGTGATTTGGCGACAGTGGTCCGCGAGTTATTGGCCAAGACAAGCGTAGAGAGAATCCGTCTGGGATCCATCGAATCGGTGGAATTGTCCGAGGAACTCATTGAATTATTGGTCCATGAACCCAGATTGTGTCCGCATCTCCACTTGCCTTTGCAATCCGGTTCGGAGAGAGTCTTGCAAATGATGCGCCGACATTACCATTTACAGGATTATTTGGAATTGGTCCAAGGGCTACAGAAAAAAATTCCGGGCTTAGCTTTGACGACGGATTTAATTGTCGGGTTTCCCGGCGAGACGGAAGAAATGTTTCAAGAAACCTTGCAGACTTTGCGGAGCATCGGCTTTGCAGGGGTACATATTTTCCCTTATTCCAAACGCAGCGGTACACCGGCCGCCAGTTTTCCGAACCAAGTTCCGGAGAATGTGAAAAAGGAACGGGTGCATCGTGCGGAACAGGTCGCATCAGAAACCGCAGCGCAATATCGGCGTTCATTTATCGGTCGAGAGGTAGCCGTCCTGGTAGAAAATCGCTTGAGCAATGGACGATATGAGGGAATGACTCCGCATTATTGCCGAGTTCGCTTGGTAGGAGAGAACTTTCAACCGGGAATGATCGTTCCCGTACAAATTGTGGATGTGGAAGATGATGTGTTAATCGGTACATCGAAGTGAGGAGTGAAATCATGAGTGATTGCATATTTTGTCAAATCGCAGCGGGGAAAATCCCCAGTACCAAAGTATATGAAGATAAGGATTTTTTCGCTTTTCGAGATTTAGTGCCGACGGCACCGACTCATGTGTTGGTGATTCCCAAGGTGCATATAGCGGGAATTACCGATATTGATTCTGCCGAAAAAGAAGCCGCAATGAGCAGATTATTGACGGCGGTACGCAAAGTAGCGGAGCTGGAGGGAATTGCCGAAAGCGGTTTTAGGACGGTGATCAATACCGGCCATGACGGTGGACAAACGGTGGGGCATTTGCATGCCCATGTCATCGGCGGAAAAGAATTGGGATGGCCGCCTTTTAAAGATTGACAAAGTTCACAAATATGCTTATAATTTTATATGTGCACTTGCACCCCATAAGACTATTTGGAGGGAGGGAAAAAGATGTCTGAAGTGAAAGTCAAAAAGGGCGAATCGTTAGATAATGCTCTTCGCAGATTTAAACGTTCCTGCCAAAAAGCCGGGGTTCTTTCCGAAGTAAGAAAACGCGAGCATTACGAAAAACCGAGTGTCCGTCGTAAGAAGAAATCCGAGGCGGCCAGAAAACGCAAATTCAAATAAGCGGAAACAGGTGATAAGATGACAATTCAAGAGCAGCTGCTGCAAGACATGAAAGCAGCCATGAAAGCCAAAGAAGATGGCAAAGTGGCCTTGTCCGTGATTCGTATGGTGCGTGCATCGATAAAGAATGCGGAGATCGATGGAAAGCAACCGCTGAGTGAAGAGGATATCTTAGCTATACTTGCAAAAGAAATGAAGCTCCGGAAGGACTCTTTGGCGGAGTTTGAAAAATCGAATCGCAATGATTTGGTTGAGCAGACAAAAGCGGAAATGGAAATACTGAAAAAGTATTTACCTACGCCACTGACGGCAGAGGAGATCCGAGCCATTATCGTTGAGCGTATGCAAGGATTGCCCAAAGAAGAAATCAACTTTGGCGCAGTCATGAAGCAAGTGATGCCGCAGTTAAAAGGACGAGCAGATGGACAACTGGTCAATGCGGTAGTAAAAGAATATTTGACTACATTGTAATTGTATAGATGGTCAATGG
>JAEZZT010000091.1 GCA_023418435.1 Bacillota bacterium
TATCCATACAACTAATCAAAAATCCCGTTTTTACATCAAATATTACTCGAACTTTCCCTTTTTCAAATACTGCCTGACGAGACAATTTACCTTTACCAATCCCTTGTGGGTGCTGTAATGTATCGGCAATCATCTCCGGTGTAATATTTCGTTCAGCCATTCTCTTTGCTGCATGAAAAATCTTTGTCTTGTCTACACCACTCATGATTTCTTTACCATCAAAGGCTCCTGCTTTTTGCAGGTCTTTTAGAATTTGTGCCTCTTCTTCCGGTTGCGCTTGGTTGTAGACATTCTTTCCACTCGCATCTCTTTCAAACTTCAGTGTCGTAATGCCTTGGCTTTTTAGACTCGGATTTTCATCATGCCGCCTCATTTCAGAGAACATGATGAATTTTACTTTTCACTCTCTCTTTATTCTAATCCTTTACTTGGCACAAAGCAAACCTTTTTACTTTATTGGTATATTTTCAACCCTTTTAAAATTAATTCCCCTGCAAGTTTTCAGCACAATAAAAAGGAAACCTTTCGGTTTCCTTTTACTTTCTCATCGTGCTTAGCGATAGTTTTCCGGCAATTCGCTCAAGCGAGCCACGCCTGTATCGATGGCCGTTTGGGCAACTGCCTTGGCTACTGCCATCGGCACGCGCGGATCGAATACGTCTACGACTACATTGTCCTGACGGAGTTCGTCATCACTGACCAAGTCTGCCAATGCTCTGGCGGCTGCCAATTTCATCTCCATGTTGATACGGCGCGCCTGTACATCCAATGCGCCACGGAACAATCCCGGGAACACACTGGAGTTGTTGACTTGGTTCGGCATATCGCTGCGTCCCGTACCGCAGATGGTAACACCGGCTGCGATGGCGTCATCATACATGATTTCCGGTACCGGGTTGGCCATGGCAAAGACGATGCTGTCCTTGGCCAGCAATTTCATGTCTTCGGGTTTGAATGCATTGGCGGTCGAAATTCCCAAAAGCACGTCCGCACCGGTGATCGCTTCTTGGAAGGTTCCCGTACGGCCTTCCGGATTGATGCGGTCCACGATATCTTTCTGTACTCGATTGAGACGTCCGTCGTCATGCAGGATGCCCTTGCTGTTCAGCATGGTCAAGTTTTTCGCGCCGGCCGCCAAAAGCATATTGGCAATCGCCGTGCCTGCCGCACCTGCACCATTGATTACGATTTTGACATCTTCAATATCTTTCTTGACATAGCGCAAACCGCCCAAGACGGCGGCAATCGCTGCAATCGCCGTACCATGTTGATCGTCATGGAACACCGGAATATCCAGTTCTTCGATCAGACGATCTTCAATGTCATAGCATTTCGGGGAAGAAATATCTTCCAAGTTGATGCCGGCCCAGTTTTTCTGCAACAATTTGACCGTGCGGATAAATTCCTCCGGATCTTTGGTGTCGATGACCACCGGCAAGGCATCGATATTGGCAAATTTATGATAGATCGCCGCTTTCCCCTCCATAACGGGAATGGCTGCTGCCGCACCGATATCACCGAGGCCCAATACACGAGTACCATCGGAAACGACGGCAACTACATTGCCACGCAATGTCAGAGAAAAGGAGAGATCTTCTTCTTCCTTGATATGCAAGCATGGTTCGGCAACCCCGGGAGTGTAGGCAACCGCCAAATCATGACGATTTTCCAAGGGCACTTTCAACGCGGTCGTCAAAATACCTTTTGCTTTTCTTCTGAGCTCCATCGATTCTTGTTTTAAGTCCATCCTTCATCCTCCTCAATCATTCTTCACGGCCGGCAAGTTGCGTCCGTGGAATATTTCCGCCATCTCCTGTTTCAAAAGACGGCGTATATGATTCTGCTCTTTGGCAGACAAATCATCGGCTTTGGTATCAAACAAATAATTGTCCAAATCGAATTCTTTCAGCATCATCTTCGTGTGAAAAATGTTTTCTTGATATACATTGACATCCACTATATTGTAGTCACGGCGAGTTTTCGGTGCAATATAGTTTTGAATGGAGTTGATGCGATGATCGATATAAATCTTTTTGCCGCTGACTTCACGAGTAAAACCACGCACCCGATAATCCATGATGGCAATGTCGGTATCGAAGCTGTCCAAGAGGTAGTTCAATGCTTTCAATGGTGATATTTCTCCGCAAGTCGAAACATCGATATCCGCCCGAAATGTGCATATCCCCTGATGCGGATGCATTTCCGGATAGGTATGCACGGTAATATGACTCTTGTCCAAATGCGCGACTACATCCGCCGCTTCCACTTCATCCGGACGACCTTCCGAAATCAACATCGTGACGCTGGCCCCTTGCGGCTCATAGTCCTGTGACGCGATATTGAGTATATTCGCACCGATTATTTCCGCCACTTCTACCAATGTGGCAGTCAGACGTTCCGCATTGTATTCCTCGTCAATATATTGAATATATTTTTCCTGGTGCGCCGGTGTCTTTGCATAGCAGACATCATACATATTAAAGCTGAGCGTCTTCGTTAAATTATTGAACCCGAAGAGTTTCAGCTTTCTGGTCTTAATAGGTATCATCTGACAATATCGCCTCCCTTTTTGCTTATTATAACACTTTCGGTGTAGTAAAAATACGTGTTTTTATTTGCTCGTATTCCGGCAAGTGGATGCCGGCCACAAAAATATAGTACTTCGCCTCGCCGTCTGGCATCTGCCACGGATGTTCGGAAATACTCAGCGCCAGCCAAGCCCGTTTCACTACTTGTGCCGAGGTGGTATCCCGCTCAAATCGCGAGTCGGTCACGGACATCTGCCGCCAACGAACTCCCGCATACCAGAATGCCGCCATGGTCTTGCCCCATTCATTGGGTGCCAAGACCAGATCCTCGACTTCTATCCACTGGAGAGAATATCCCGGCGGTTGGAAATCGCCGGCCGCAATCGCTCTATTGCCGGAGACGGAGCCGAAAATATCCTCCTGTTCACGAGGTGGAAAATGTCGCACCGCATCTGCCAGACTGATACTCCCTCGACGCCGCCACACTTTGCCGCGGTCAATCAGCAGATTTTCCTGCTGCACTCGGCCCGGCACTTTTCGCAATACCGGTACCGTCACTACGTCGAGCAAGTCCGCCGGCCAGTTGTCTTCACACATCAGATCCGTTTGGCTGAGTGCATCGTCATCCTCATAGTCCGCTACCAGGCGGATCCATTTTCCTGTAGAAATGTCGGGACCCGCTACGCAGAGTCCCCGATTTTTCCTCGACTTCGTCATAATTACCAAGGTAATATCCATAGTTCCTCACAGATGAATGACTTTGACATGCCGATCATATTCATGTATTTTTTCGCCCAATAGGCGGCGATGACAGCAATCCGGCTCCGCCTCGCTGCACAGAATGCAGACATTGCGATAATCCGCAAATCGTTCCGCAAACTGCCGATAAAGTCCTCGTTTCTCCGTCGTTGCCAAGTAGGCATCTTCAAAATCCTGCCAGGTAATTTGTCCGTGTTTGTACGGTTTCAAATAGCTTTCTTCCGGAGCATATTCGGGGCAATGCAAGTATCGGCAACCACATATTTCCGCCAGAAAATAGGCCAAATCGTCGCGCTTGCTGAACCCCGCCAATTGATTGGTATTGTGCAGGCGAATGTCGACTAACAACTCCACCTCATGTTGGCGCAATAATTCGAAAAATGTCCGTGCTGATTTTTGCGTAAAACCGATCGTATATAAATTCATCATAGATCCTTTTCATAAAATCCGATTTTCTTGTTTTGCAGGCGATACACATCGCGACGCACGGTCTCTTTATCCCGATCGTCGAACAGAGAACCTTGAAAGTAGTCCGGCGCCAATTGATGAATCAATATTTCTTCCACTTCTTCCTGGCTTTGCAAGGTACCGTCCGCTTGAATATGCCGCACGCGATACCCTTTCTCGTAAAAAGCGCGCGCTACCAGAATCGTTCGGTGACAGGTTTCCGGAAACTTCTCCGCACACATGAGCGCAAATGTATAGCCCATCTCCATGCCTTTGGCCAAGTTCTGCATGCCTTTGGCAAAGCTGGAGCTGCAGGCTACCTTTTCAAAGTCGACCTGCCCATCCGTATACTCTTGCGGATCTTCACGTCTAGCCCCGAATTCGTCGCCATAATGCCGATACATCAAGCCACGCTCGGGCAATACTCTCATCAGCTCTTCTTTGTTGAACTCCGGTCGATACGCGGAATGCGGCCAACTGCGTACGTCGACTAGGACTTGGACCCGATATTTCTGCAGCATGGCAATGAATTCTTCCCGTGTAAAGGGAGCGTAGCCGATCGTGTACAAGGTGTCCGTTTTCATTTTTCCATCTCTTGTAAATCTTGAATCAGTGCTTGCAATGCTTGACCGCGATGACTGATGGCATTCTTTTCGTCAAGGGTTATCTCCGCCATCGTCTTACCGAATGTCGGCAGGTAGAAATGCGGATCATAGCCGAAACCGCCATCTCCCAACGGCTCATCCTGGATCAGGCCTTCACAAGTACCGCGGGATTTTATGCGACGGCCATCGGGAAATGCCAACGCCAATTCGCATACATAGCGACCGGTTCGCTCGGCAGCCGGTACTTCCGCGAGATCGGCCACCAGTTTGCGATTGTTGGCCTCATCGTCGCCATGAACTCCGGCATAACGTGCCGAATACACTCCCGGTGCCCCATCCAATGCATCCACTTCGATACCGGAATCGTCCGCCATCGCCGGCAACCCGGTAGCTTCCATATAGTATTCCGCTTTCAGGAGGGCATTTTCCGCAAAGGTCGTGCCAGTCTCTTCCGGCTCTTCGATATCTGCCACCTCTTCGATTGGAATGCCCACGTAGCCGGCTTGCAACAATGCCGCTTGGAATTCACGAATCTTGCCGGCATTATGAGTCGCCAACAAGATGCTCGGTAATCCTTCCGAGCCTACATAATCCGCCAAATCGCCCAAGACTTCCCGCTGATATTCGACCAGGCGGGCAATGCCGGCCTGCGCCGTATCCAACATGGCATCCAATTCCGCTCGCGTAAAGGTTGCTCCCTCGCCCGTGCCCTGCACTTCTACCAGCGAGCCGTCGCCCAGCATGACAACATTCATGTCCACGTCCGCCACGCGATCTTCCTCATAGCACAAGTCCAACATCGGTCCTTCGCTGCCGGCTCCTACGCTGACGGCGGCACAGAAATTGCGCACGGGGAACTTGCCTCTGCCGTCCCACACGCTGGCAACGGCTTCCACCAGCGCTACAAAAGCGCCGGTGATGGAAGCCGTGCGAGTGCCGCCATCGGCTTGCAGCACATCGCAATCGAGTACGATGGCACATTCCCCCAAGGCTTCCAAGTCGACGGCCGCCCGCAACGAGCGGCCGATCAGGCGCTGGATCTCCTGGGTTCTGCCGCTCTGTTTACCACGAGCGGCTTCTCTTGCGTTGCGCTCCGCCGTCGAGCGAGGCAGCAGCGAGTATTCCGCCGTTACCCAACCGCTGCCCTTGCCTCGCATCCAAGCCGGCACACGCGGCTTGACGGTGGCCGTGCAAAGCACCTGCGTATCTCCGACCGTGATCAGTGCGGAACCTTCCGCATATTTATTGACTCCACGCTCAATCGTCAGCGTGCGGAGTTCTTGATTTGTCCGTCCATCTATCCGCTGCATTCTATTCCTCTTTTCTGTCTTCGCCAAAAATTCTGACTTCCG
>JAEZZT010000102.1 GCA_023418435.1 Bacillota bacterium
TCCGCCGGCAGGGGCCTGTTTGTCACTGCCGCAGCCGGCCAAGGCAAAAGCGGCGGCAACGATACCGACACCGGCCAATGTTTTCCAATTTTTCATAGTAAAACCTCCTTAAATAAAGTTTTAGATAATATAACATGCATAGTTATTTTCGTCAATGTAAAATGAGGTTTCGAGAAGGTCGATGTGTTTGAGAAGAAGGGTATTCCTGCACGAACAAGAAGGACAGTGAGCCATTGGTCGATGAAGTCGGATAACCGTTGACCGAGGTCGAAAACATGGGCGAGTGAATCGTAAAAAATGGAAAGCATAAAATATGAACATATGAACAATGAAATTGAAAATGAAAATTTATCTCATTTGCTATTGAAAACCATTTTCAAGTGTGCTATAGTGGTATATCATATCGAGGGGCGGGATTGCCGTGATTTCGCTGCACTTGGTAGATAGAAGGAGGAAGATATATGAGTAAGTGGGTAGTACGCAGTTTGTTGGCGGCATTGGCGGCAATGATGATGATTCTTGCCGGTTGTGGAAGTTCCGGTGACAAAGCACCGGCAGCAGATGGTGGGAAGAAGTTGAACGTGGTCGCTACGACGACGATGTTGGCTGATTTGAGCCGGATCATCGGCGGGGACGCAGTAGAAGTTACCGGCCTGATGGGACCGGGCGTGGATCCGCATTTGTACCAAGCCAGTGCCGGTGATGTCAGTACCATGCAAAAGGCGGATGTGGTAGTATATAATGGAGTCCATTTAGAGGGAAAGATGGGCGAAATTTTCAGCAATTTGGAAAAGAGCAAGAAGACTACGATTCGCGTATCCGATGCTTTGGATCCGGCTTCCTTGTTGGATTTTGAAGAGGATGGCGTGGTTGTCAAAGATCCGCATATCTGGTTCGATGTAAAGAATTGGGAAAAAGCGGCGAAGATCGTAGCGGACAAATTGTCTGAAAAAGACCCTGCACATAAGGATATGTATCAGAAGAATTATGAAAAGTATCTCAAAGAATTGCAAGATGCAGATGCTTATGTAGCAAAACGTGCAAAAGAAGTTCCTGATGATTCTCGTATTTTGGTCACGGCTCATGACGCATTTCAATATTTTGCACGTGCATACGGTTTCCAAGTCAAAGGTTTGCAAGGTGTGAGCACCGCTTCCGAAGCAGGGGCAACCGATGTGCGTGAGTTGGCGAATTTCATCGTTCAGCATAAGATTAAAGCCATTTTCGTAGAGTCTTCCGTACCGCATAAGACGATCGAAGCAGTACAGGAAGCTTGCAAGGCGCAGAACTGGGATGTAAAAATCGGTGGCGAATTGTACTCCGACTCCCTCGGTGCACCGGATCAAAAAGGCGGCACTTATATCGGCATGGTGAAAGCCAATATTGATACGATTGTGGATGCATTGAAATAAGAAAATTGCGGGTTTCAATTGAGAAAACCGCTTTTTTTCCCCATACCATATGGCTAGCACCGTGAGTATGGTACGATGATACGGGTCGGGTGTTAGTCCGGAACGAAAAGGAGGAATGAATGAATGGAATGGGCAGTAGAAGTGGAAGATATGACGGTCGCCTATGATGAGCGACCGGTGTTGTGGGATGTGGATATGAAGATCCCTAAGGGATCTTTGGCGGCTATTGTAGGTCCCAACGGCGCGGGTAAATCCACGTTGATCAAGGCGATGTTGGGGCTTTTGACGGCGGTATCCGGCTCCGTGAAGTTTTATGTAGACGGGCGCTTGGCGACGACGCGCGACGATTTGAAACGCATCGCGTATGTGCCGCAAAGCGGTTCGGTGGATTGGGACTTCCCGACTACTGTCTTGGACGTAGTCCTGATGGGGAGATACGGTCATCTCGGTTGGTTCCGTCGGCCGGGAGCAGCAGAAAAGGAATTGGCGATGGAGACGTTGCGCAAGACCGGGATGCAGGATTTTGCGCATCGCCAGATCAGCCGTTTGTCGGGCGGTCAGCAACAGCGTGTGTTCTTGGCACGGGCGCTGATTCAGCAGGCGGATATATATTTTATGGATGAACCGTTCAAAGGTGTGGATGCCAAGACGGAAAAAGCGATCGTGCAGTTGCTCAAAGAGATGAAGGAGCAGGGCAAGACGGTCATCGTCGTGCATCATGATTTGGAGACGGTAAAAGATTATTTCGACTGGGTGACGCTGATCAATCTACGTTTGATCGCCTCCGGTCCGGCAGAAACTACTTTCACACCGGAGTTGTTGGAGGAAACGTATCATGCGGTGAATCCGTTGCGAAAGAAGGCCGCCCTATGATGAGCATACTTTCTGATTACACATTTCAAGTCGTGGCGGCAGGAACGATGCTTTTAGGGATTGCCAGCGGTGTGACGGGAACGTTTGCGGTCTTGCGCAAGGAGAGTTTGATCGGCGACGGTTTGTCGCATGCATCATTGCCCGGTGTCGTGTTGGCGTTCATGCTGACCGGCACGAAGGAGCTGGAGGTTCTCCTGGCCGGAGCCGCGATGGCGGCAGTTGCAGCCGTGGTATTGGTAGCCGGGAGCGTGCGCTACACGAAGGTCAAGTTCGATGCCGGTTTGGCCACTATCTTGGCGGCATTCTTCGGCTTGGGTATGATGTTGTTGACCTATGTACAGAGAGGCAATAACCCGGCGCAGTCGGGGTTGTCCAAGTTTATTTTCGGCCAAGCGGCAACGATGTTGGCACGAGATGTATATATTACCGCGATTGTAGCGGCGATTATTTTAATTGTGACGTTATTGTTCTGGAAGGAACTGAAAGTCGTTGCATTTGACGGAGAGTTTGCACGCTCGATGCATATTTCCGTCCGGGGCGTGAATTTCGTTTACGGCCTGATGTTGGTGGCAACGATTATCATCGGCTTGCAGTCGGTGGGAGCGATTTTGATGTCATCGCTCTTGATCGCACCGGCGGTAGCAGCACGACAATGGACGGATAAGTTGGGAACGATGGCCTTTTTGGCCGGCATGATGGGGGCAGCCTCCTGTTTTGCCGGCACATTGTGGTCGGCTACGGTGGGCAAGATGCCGACCGGTCCGGCGATCGTCATCGTAGCCTCCGTGATCGTCCTGGTGAGTTTGTTGGTAGCACCGCGGCGCGGCGTGTTGGCACGTTGGCAACAACGCCGTCGGCAGCGTCGGGAATGGAAGGGAGGCGAGATGAATGTCTCCGCAAGTTGAGATCTATATCATTGCCGTCCTTGCGGCAGTGGCCTGTGCCATTCCCGGTGTGTTCCTGGTGCTACGTCGTATGTCCATGATGGCGGATGCAATCACGCATACGGTGTTTCTGGGGATCGTTCTGGCGTTTTTTGCCACGGAAGATTTGAACTCGCCGTGGTTGCTGCTGGGCGCTGCGATTGTGGGCGTTTTGACCGTATGGTGTACGGAGGCGTTGTACCGCACGAAATTGGTCGCCGAGGATGCGTCGATCGGTGTCGTCTTTCCGCTATTGTTTTCGGCCGGGATCGTCTTGGTGAATTTATATAGCGGCAATGCACATTTGGATGTCGATACGGCGCTCTTGGGCGAGCTGGCGTTTGCTCCTTTCGACCGCGTCATCTTGGATGGCGTGGATTGGGGCCCGGCGTCCATGTGGACTTTGGCTTTTGTC
>JAEZZT010000112.1 GCA_023418435.1 Bacillota bacterium
GCCCCCACTCGATCTGCCAAGTCACGAGCTCTCGTTACGCCTCCCAAATCCGGAGACACGATGAGCAGGTCCTCAATATTTTGTTTGCGAATATGCTTGGCCAAGATGGATGCTGCCATCAAATGATCCACCGGTTGATCGAAGAATCCCTGAATCTGTCCGGCATGCAAATCGATGGTTACCAAACGGGTCACACCGGCCGTTGCCATCAAGTTGGCGACCAATTTTGCCGTAATCGGCTCTCTGCCGCGCGTCTTGCGGTCCTGTCTTGCATACCCGTAGTAGGGAACCACGGCGGTAATATGACGGGCCGAAGCGCGTTTCATCGCATCCACCAGGATGAACAATTCCATCAAATTGTCATTGGCGGGCGTGCCGGTCGGTTGAATGATAAATACATCTTTACCGCGTACGCTTTCATCGATCATGACTTGAATTTCGCCATTGTTGAAGCGTCCGCAAAACGCTTCACTCAAGGGAATCCCGATATAATCGGCAACTTCCTGTGCCAATTCCGGATGAGCCGTACCCGTAAATAATTTGAGTTGATTTCCTACTTCCACTGCCATTTTCGTATCTCCTTTACTTTTTATAAGTATTGTCTTTAACCCAATTTTCTTTATTGATCTGTTTTGCCCTTCCGACTGCCAACGCGCGTTCCGGAACATCTTTGGAAATGGTGCTGCCGGCTCCTACATACGCTTGTTTGCCGATGACTACCGGAGCGATTAGGTTGCTGTTACAGCCTACGAAAGCACCGTCCTCAATCGTGGTTCGATATTTATTTCGGCCGTCATAGTTCACGGTAATTGTCCCGCAACCGACATTGACACCACTACCGATATCGGCATCTCCCAAGTAGCTCAAATGAGATAGTTTCGTGCCGTCTCCGACCACCGTGTTTTTGACTTCGACAAAATTGCCGATTCTGACCCCATCGCCCACTTTCGTAGCCGGGCGTAAATGAACATAGGGGCCGATTTCCGCTCGGCTGCCCACTTCACATTCATGCGCGTAGCTTCGGTGAATATGAGTTCCGTCTCCGACAGTGACTTGATCCAACTCCGTATGCGGTCCAATGTGACATTCACAACCGATGACCGTCTTGCCACGAAGGATCGTTCCCGGCTCCAACACCGTGTCCCTGCCTACTTGTACCTCTTCATCCACCCGGACTTGCTCGGGATCTATGAGCGTTACGCCTTCCGACATCAAGCGGTCATTGACTCGGCGTTGCAGAATCTTCTCCGCCAAGGCCAAGTGTTGGCGAGAATTTACTCCCAAAGTTTCATCCGCATCCTCACAACATGCGGCTGCGACCACTTCTCCGGCATCCGTCATCAGCCCGATGACATCCGTCAGATAATATTCGCCTTGGGCATTTTGGCAATTGATCTTGCCGAGCATCTGCCAGAGAAGATCGCCCCGGAAACAATACGTTCCCGTGTTGATCTCACGCACGGCTTTCTCCTCCATGTTCGCATCTTTTTCTTCAACGATCCGAGATACTTCTCCACTTTCCCGGCGAATAATCCGTCCATAGCCGGTGGGATTCTCCATCATTGTCGTCAAAATCGTCGCCGCTGCTTTCGTGTCCAGATGGCACTGATAGAGATTAGCCAACGTCTCCGCTCTCAACAATGGAGTATCTCCACAAACTACCAATACTGTTTCTGCGTCTCGCAGGACATCTTCCGCCAAGCGCACGGCATGTCCTGTCCCCAATTGCTCTTCCTGCAGGACATATTCGTAGTGTTCGCCCAAATCTTCTCTGACCTTTTCGCCGCCGAAGCCGATGATCACGGCAACTTTTTCCACTCCCGCTTCTTCTGTGGCGGAAATGACACGCGCCACCATTTGCTTGCCGCCGACACGATGAAGTACCTTGGGCAATTTGGACTTCATCCTTGTTCCTTTACCTGCCGCCAGAACGACAGCTGCCAGCTTATTCATTACATTCCTCCACCGGGTCCAATTGAGGTTCCAAGTGAACCCATTTTTCATCTTCATCCATGCCACGCAGCACTAACAACGAAGTATAGTCCTTCACCAGTTTCCTCGTCGGTTCCTCCGTTGCCACCAGCACTCCAACACCTACCGTCTCCGCTCCGGACTCTCTGACGAGTTCCGCCATACCGTTCGCCGTGCCGCCGGCCTTCATAAAATCATCAATAATCAGGACTCGTTGCCCCGGCTGCAAGGCTCTTTTCGTCAGCGTCATGGTCTGAATACGCTTCGTCGAGCCCGACACATAATTGATGCTGATGGCCGATCCCTCCGTCACGCGGCTATCGCGTCTGGCAATTACCAAGGGACGATTAAAAGCACGTGCCACCATCATGGCCGGCAAGATTCCCTTCGTTTCTACCGTCATAATGCAATCCGGATGAGCACCGGCGAAGCGAGTCATAAAAATCTCACCGACACCGGCCATCAAGTGCCAATTGTACAAAATATCCGACATATAGAGAAATCCGCCCGGAATAATCCGTTCACCTTCTTCCAGCCGGCTCTTGATGTCCTGCAAAATTTCATTGGCTGCTTTTCCCTTCCGATAAGGCACATAGCGCACCCCTCCGGAGGCTCCGAAAACCGTTTCCAGCTGCCCCAATTCAAAATGCGCAAAAGACTGCCGTACAGAAAGCAAATCTTCGGAAAGTGTAGACTTGGCAATACCGAAATATTCACAAAAAAAAGACAGGGGAATCAGTTCACGTGGCCGATCCGCCAGCATCTTCGTCAGCGCTGCAATGCGCTCCACACGTCTTACTTTCGGCATGTATTTCACCTCACTTATTGTAAGTATAATACCACAAGTCCGTGTTTTTTTCACTAACAAACATGGCATCAAACGCATGAAAAATTCGCAAAGGAATGAACGTTCGCAGTTTTTTCATCATTCAAACTACCGCAAGAAAGCAGCATACAATATGTCTTTACTCGCGAATTTTTGACAAGAAAAAAGAGCAGCCGATGCTGCCCTTCATTCATCTTATTTTTTCAATACTTTTTGTACATCCGCAGTAACGTCTACAAACTGTTCGGATTTATCTTTGTCCAATACATGAACCGGTGCTTGCAATACTGCATCCAATTTGCGGTCTGCACGAACTTTTGCTACAGCTGCTGCAAAATCTTTTTCTACTTTTGCCATGGCTTGTGCACGTTCAGAGTTGTAGTTCTTGAGCAACGGAGCATATTTGCCGTTCAACGCATCACGAACTTCCTGTTCGGTCTTTTTCGTTTGCAAATCAGCTTGCATTGCATTGAGTTGTGCTTCGTATTTTTTATCTACCGATTGCAATTGGCGTACCATTGCGGCCGTACCCGGATGAGCCTGTACCGCCTGTTCTACATTTACTACTCCAACGCCGGCTGCTGCAGCTCCCACCAAAGTACCTACTGCCAATGCAGTTGTCATCAAACCTGTTTTAAGCATAGTAATACCTCCTCTGATATTCTTTCTTCTGCTTTTTACTCATACTTTGATTTTCTTTTACCCATTTTCGGATATAAAATCGAAGTATCTTAAGACATATTATACACTAAATCGTGTAGAATGCATAGCTTTCGCACATTATATTTTTACTAAAGGAAGCAAAGAGCGTTCGGCTTGGGCTGCAATCTCCAGCAATTCCCGCTCTCTTTCCCCGATTCTGCTGACACGTTCGCCTGCCGGCAAGGATCCTAAATTGATACGTACATTGTAGAGTGCACTACGGATCGCCGCGGCCATCATAATAACAGCCAGTGCACCGTCGCTCGCCGCCATCGGTGTTCCCTTCGTCAAGACCACCTCAATCGGCTCCACCAAAGCCGCAGCCAATTCAGCAATAAACAAGGGGGCTTCGGCCGCTTTCCAACTCGCTTCTAATAATACGGACTCTCGAGTCGGATTATCCTTCGGCAGTTTCCATGCTGCCAACCACGTTTCAAAAGCTTCGGCATCCGCCTCGATTTGGCGCAGCATAGCTTCTCTCAATTGTTGAAGTTGATCTACCGCTTCCTCCATATCCGGATGAACATCTTCAAATTTTTTATTTTTCAAAGTCAAGCCGGCTACCATTTCAGCCAAGGCCGCTGCATGTGCGGCCACGGAAGCTGCCGCTCCTCCACCTCCCGGTGTAGGGGTTCCTGCAGCCAGTTCAGCTAAAAATTCCGGTAAAGTTAACCTGTCGATTGCTTTCATATCCCTGCCTCCTTTCCGTCATTATGTCATGGAATATTTGTATTGACAAATCTAGATAACTCGTTAGCCTAGTCGCGCATATGTTATAATATTGCCAAGAAAGGAGTGATGACCAATGAAGAAAGTCATCGTTTTATTAAGTAAAGGTTATGAAGAGACGGAAGCTTTACTGGTAGTTACTTATTTGCGCCGTGCGGAAATTTTTGTAGATACCGTTTCCGTGATGGATGATATATTGACATATGGAGACCATTGTGTACCCATCCGTGCGGATAAAATGTGGAAAGACATCAACCTGGCGGATTATGATGCCATCGTTACCCCCGGCGGCCTCATCGGCTCGGAAACATTGGCAGCGGATAGCCGGGTGACTACGGCCATCGCCGATTTCTATCGCCAAGGCAAAGTCGTTGCCTCCATCTGTGCATCTCCCATCGTGTTGAATGCAGCCGGAATTGCCGGCGAAATCGAAGGCGTATGCTATCCCGGTTGCGAAGAAAAAGTCGGTTATAAGAAGGCCCATGAAGATGCCGTCTATGTGGATCGCAATGTCATTACCAGCCGTGGCCCCTTGACCGCTCCTCTATTTGCTTTGAAACTCATTGAAGTACTGGCCGGCCATGACGCCGCTCAAGAAGTAGCCGATCAAATCCTCTTCCCCTTGGTACGCCAAACAATGAAAGACTGCACTTGCTTTGAAAAATAAAAAGAGCCGTATGGCTCTTTTATTTTTGCACATCTCCAAACCATTTTTTCTGTAACGCTTCATAAGTACCGTCTTTTTTCATCTCCAAGAGTACCTTTTCCACTTCTTGCTTGAGTTGCGTGTTGTTTTTGTTGAATGCCAACCCCAAAGTTTGTGCTTCAATGGGATCTTTCACCAATTTAGCATGATGATCGGTCGTTGTCTTGATGTAATGCTTGGCAACCGGAATCGAGCAAATCACTGCGTCCACACTCCCTTTGCGCAATTCCAACAACGCATCCGAGTTGTGATCGAATTCTACAATCTGGGCGCCTGGAATGCTATGTGCCGCCACAGCCCCCGTAGTCCCCATCTGCACGGCGATTTTCTTACCTTGCAAATCATTCTTTTGGTGCACGCCTTCCACATTCGGATTCAATAATATTCCCAAGCCGGCTTGATAGTAAGGAATAAAATCTACTTTTTGGGCACGTTCCGGTGTCACTACCATTCCGGAAGCAATCATATCCAACTCGCCGGTCAACATGGCCGGAATCAAACCGTCAAAAGCAATGTTGCGGATTTCCAATTTGCGATGAAGACGTTCGGCAATCTGTTGCGCCAATTCCATATCAAATCCTGCATATTCATCCTTATCATTTTTAAATTCAAAAGGAACATAGGTCGCATTCGTTCCCACTTTCAGAACCGCCTCTTTCTCAGCGGACTGCCCACCGCATCCCGCAATTACCAATGAAGCCGCCAACAAAGCCCCCAATATCCATTTGCTTTTCATCTTCATCACTCCTTTGAATTTTTATTTAGTATTACGCATTATTATACACTCTTTTTTCATTCTGTCAACATTTAGATATACTTTTCGAAAATTATCACGAAAAATTTTCTCCACCGTACTTTATCCGAGCACAACAAAAGAGGCCCTGATTTCTCAGAGCCTCTCGTTTATTTCGCTTGAGTTCTCAAGCTATGATGACGTTTGCCGTCATAATTACGCCATACTACCCACAGCGAGGTCGCAATACACAACGAGGAATATGCACCGCTGATGAAGCCGATCAACATGACCAAGGCAAAGTTCTTCGTCGTATCCCCACCGAAGAAGTAGAGCGAGCCGACTGCAAACAATACCGTAGTCAGAGTATACATACTACGCGTAATACTCTGGCGAATACTGTCATTGGCCAAGACTTCGAAGGAGTCGGTCTTGCGGTGAGTACGCAAGTTTTCACGAATGCGGTCGAAAATAACTACGGACTCATTCATCGAGTAACCGATAACCGTCAAGATGGCCGCCAAGAATGAAGCATCGATTTCGAGATGGAAGAACGCAAATGCGCCCAAGACGAACAATATGTCATGACTGATTGCCGTAATACAGGAAATCGCAATCCGGTATTCGAACCGATAGGAAATATATGCAATCAGGGCGGCAAAAGCGACCAGCAAATTCAAAATCGCATGCTCGGTGACTTCGGAACCGATGACCGCGCCGACCGTTTCAATACGTTTCACGTCGACGGCACCGAATTTCTCGCCCACATGGGAAATCACCGTCTTGGCTTCTTCCGCCGATAAGTTGCGCGTACGAATCATGACATCACGGCCTTGTTCGCCATTGACCGCGCCGGTCAACTGGATAACCGCCGACTTGCTCAAGTTGTCATCCTGCAACGCACTACGAACATCCGCTACACTGACGGGCTTCTGGAACTGCAAGTCCAAAATGGTACCGCCGGTAAAATCAATCCCCCAATTGAAACCGAAGAAGATGATGGCAGCAATACAGGGAATCATCAACAGACCGGAAAGAGTAAACCACCATTTGCGGAAGGTAACTAAATTCCACTTCATTCTGCATGGCCCCCTTTCTTTCCGCCAAACAACCACGGATTATGAATCACGTTGGCATTGATCAACATCATCAAGAGCGTACGGCTGACCGTAATCGCCGTAAACATACTGATCAAGACCCCGAGGCCCAATGTTACGGCAAAGCCCTTAATCGTACCGCTGCCCATGACGAAGAGAATCAGCGCCGTGATCATCACGGTCATATTGGCATCAAAAATGGTGGCAAATGCACGTTTGAAACCGGCTTGAATAGCCAGTCGCAGTACCTTACCGGCCGCCACTTCCTCTTTGAAACGTTCGAAAATCAAGATGTTGGCATCCACCGCCATACCGATGGAGAGGATGATACCTGCAATCCCCGGCAACGTCAGCGTGGCATTCAACAGTTTCAAGACCGCCAAGACGAGCAATACATATACCAAGAGTGCCACATTGGCAATGAAGCCGTTGACGCGATAAATCAAAAGCATGAAGACGACTACCAAAGTCAAACCGATCGCAAACGCTCTGACACTCTTATCTTTCGAGTCTTGTCCCAACGACGGTCCGACCGTGCGCACTTCCATAA
>JAEZZT010000126.1 GCA_023418435.1 Bacillota bacterium
GGATACGGCATGGACACCATGTTTTTCCCGAGTTTCTTTGGGATTTCCCGAAATAACGGTAATTTCCAAATCGGGAAGCTGCTCATACAATGATTCCAAAATAGCAGTCAACATCGCCTCATCGCCGGCATTTTGAAAACCGTAATATCCGGAGATGACCACTCTATATTTTTTCATTATTTTTTCTCCGGTACAAAGTATATACCAAAATGACATATACACCGATCAATGCGATAGTTCCGAATACGGTGCCGACAATCAGACCATCCAAACCTCGCATCAGACTGAGCCAAACCGGCGAGCGCAAGTGGGCAAAAGTTTCCACCATGGATGCCTGACCGATGCCCGCTCCCAAGATAAGAATGAAATGGATCCACTGCGGAAAACGTTTCCAGCAGGCGAGCGGCACCAACAAGAATGCCGGATGACCGATCAGGATTTCTTTGACGCGAGGTCGTGCGTACAAAATATGCTCCAGGAAACGGCGGAAACGTATTTCCAATCCCGAAACGGGAACTCCTTCCGTATGTCCGCTTCTACCTACGTAAATCAAAGCGGCCAAAGCGAGGATTCCTCCCAGCAACAAGGTTCCGAAGCGCACCGGAGTCGCCAGAAAGCGACGTGCAAAAATCGGCCAATCAGCCATTTGTTCCACCGGTGTTTGCAGCCAGGTCGGGAAGATTCGCAAATAGGTAATGGCAATGAACAGGACCGGCAAGACAAAAGCTAATTTCACCCCGCGGAAAATATCCATCTCCATCAAGAAACGGGTATCCGTCAAAACTGCACCGAGCAACCAACCGCCGCTCAGCGAAAAGAATGTAGCGACGATCAATGCCGCAACACTTCGCCACCACAATCCACCGATCCCGTATTGTTTATGCAGATCCATTTTCCGCAGTGCTTGCATCGCGACATACATTACGGATACCGGCGTCATTACGGCCACCGCCAACGCGGCCGTCTGACGAGCCAGTACCCCATGGAAATGCAAGAGAATCATCCCGCCAAGCAGGATGTACATACCGGCTCCCAGGAAACAGAGTGGACGGCGTTTCCATCCCGTGACCGCTTCCACACCGAGCATCGTGATTGCCGTAATCCCCAGCAATACGGCCAAACGCCACATCGTCGCCGGCCAATACGGCGGTAACAATCCGGGCGCTCCCAGGGCAAATCCTCTGTCTTGCAATTTTTCACTGATCAATTGGATATACGAGATATCCGACTGCAATAAAGTCTTTCCGGGTAAGGGCCGTTTGTATCCCGGTAAATGATTCACGCGAATATTTCTTTCGATATCGCTGATATAGTAACGTTGGGAGGCTTCTTCGGGAGAAAGCTTGACCAGCTCATCCTTGTACATGCTATAAGCCCGAACCCCATAATAATCGATGCTTTGCCACATCGGCAGCAAACCTTCCTGCTGCTCAAAACGCAATTGGCTCGGTGCTTCCAACAAAACAAGCGGGATATTCATTTCCCGTAACTTTTCTGCCAAGTACAAATGGTAGTCCGGATAGCCCAATGCAGTGCTGCCGACAAAGAGGACACCATGCACTGCAGGAGAGTTGATTCTCGCCAGGAAATGATCCGTATTTTCTTTCGTTGCCATTGCGTACGCCGTCGGACGAACAATCACGGAAAATCCTTTGGCGGCCAACTCATCAATCTGCACACGGGAAATTCCCAACTTCAATTGCAATAAAGTTTCATAGCCAACACCATGAATCCGCAATACCGGCACTTGCTGAATCAAACGTTTTTCTACACTTCCCGCGGGAAGTCGTAAACGCAGATCTTCCTCTACTTCCGCAAAAATCTTAGCTGCATTCGTTGCGTTAGTAGGACGAATATAAATGCCATTCGTCTGTCGCCAATCCGCCGGCCAGGATGCGAAGTACTCGGCGGGTGGATCCGATTGCACCAAAATCTTTCCTTCGGCCGACAATTTCCCAAGTTCTTCATCGTAAAGCGCAAAAGACGTGACCCCTGCTTTGCGAAATAAAGCAAGTGCCTCGTCCGTTGTCAACCCTTCCGTCGGTGCGATATCCACTACATGTCCGTAGTCATAAACCATTTCTACGGAATGGTTGGCATTTTCTACCTGCATCCGACCGATATTAATTACGCAGGCACCGATTATGCCGATCAACCAACACACACAGAACAACCAGTGCCTACGCCATTTATTTAACATTCACTGCACCTGCAACGGGAACTGCCGTCGCCGTTACTTTCCCTTCTTGTAATTGAATACCTGTTGCTTTTACGGGAATCGGAAATTTACGGAAATCATACACTTCAATTTTCTTCATCAATTGAGAACCCAATCCGCTGATTCCCATATTATTGAATCGCAATCCTTCGGGCATCACTACCAATTTATTATCATCGATCAATACTTGACCCAAAATCTGCAAGTTGCCTTTCAACAATCCCGCGATATCCACATCTCCGGACACATTGACCTGGCGAGCATCGATATGCACGCGTACATTTTCAATATGTCCCACTTCTTTTTGAATATAAGACTGGAGTTCCTCTTGCGTCAAAGTAGCAAGGATTTGTCCTCCGCCGACATATGTCGGTGTAAAGCGACGTTCCCAAAGCAAATCTCCCACTTTAAAGGTAACGTCCTTCAAATCGATATCCACTTTGTCGTAAGTCATCTTATCCAACAATACCTTTTCGCCGGTCGCCTTTACTTCTCCCACCGTTCCGCTCAATAACTGCAAGGGATTGGCGGCAGGAACGCTGACCGTGATTTTTTGTGCCGGCACTTCCTGTTCCAAGTAAGATTGTAAAGAGCTCTCCAAGACCTTCGGCAAGAAAATCCAACCGGCTCCTACTACCACCAGTAGAAGGACCAAAATTGTCAAGATAAATTTTTTCATGCTAGTCACCTATTTCTTCATCTGCATTTTCAAATATCCTTCGATAAAAGGATCCAATGCCCCATCCATGACCGCTTGCACATTGGCGGTCTCCACTCCGGTACGATGATCTTTCACCAGGTTATAGGGATGAAAAACATACGAGCGAATCTGGCTTCCCCACTCGATCGCCGAGAGTGTTCCGCCGATATCCTGCTTCAACTGTTCGCGCTTTTCCAACTCCAATTCAAAAAGTTTGGCGCGCAACAATTTCATACATTGCTCTCTATTTTGCACCTGAGAGCGTTCATTTTGGCATTGCACGACGATGCCTGTCGGTATATGCGTCATCCGCACCGCCGAGCTCGTCTTGTTGACATGCTGACCGCCGGCACCGCTGGCGCGGAAATAATCAACCCGCACATCATCCATATTGATATCCACTTCCACATCATCCGTAATTTCCGGCATAACATCGACTGCCGAAAACGAAGTATGACGTCTGGCGGAAGCATCAAATGGAGAAATTCTGAC
>JAEZZT010000145.1 GCA_023418435.1 Bacillota bacterium
GGCAAGTAATTTATATGCTTGAGCTGCCTCCGGTGTCGCAAAAACTGCTTTTTTACCGGACTCATCCAAGATTCTTGCGCCATTACTTTCCAATAATCCCTGTACTGCCCAGTTATCTTGATATTCTTGCATGTAGAAACCATAGTTCCCTGTTTTTTCCTTGATAATGCGAGCTTGTTCCCGAATATCTTGCCAGGTTTTAGGAGGATTATCAGGATTCAATCCCGCTTGACGATACAGATCTGCATTGTAATACAGAATCGGCGCTGAAATAGAGAAGGGAATCCCTACTTGTCGTCCTTCATTTTGCGCCAATCCTAGGATATTGGGCCGGAAATGAGTTTGTAAGTAATCTTTGTCGGCAGGCACCAATTCTTGTGTAATAGTAGTTGGCGAAACATACTTGAAGTTTTGGTCGAAATACTTCAGGTAATTATAACCAATCATCACCATGCCGGGATATTTGCCGGCAGCGACTTCAGCTTGAAGATTTTGCATTAGCCCCGGGTACATGTCCGGATTGTAGACTGCTTTTACTTCAATCTTATCTTGAGATTTATTAAAAGCATCTACCATTTCCTTAATTACCGGAGCTCCGAAATTCTCCGAATACACATGCCAAAATGTAACTTGTACTTTTCCGTTATGCGGTTTTTCTGTTGTGCCGCTTCCGCCTCCACAACCGGCGATTCCGATAGCTAGAGCTGCTGTCAACAACATCGCGCCTATCTTTTTCTTGTTGAAAAACACAGTTCACCCTCCTTACACTTTTACAATATATCTTTATCTGTATTTTCATGATATCACATTGCAATATCGAATCGTTAGCAAGTTCTAAAAATAGAATAATACCCCTTCTCTTATTCAGAAATGATATAAATTTATAAAAAATACAGAGTGATTTTCATCTCACTCTGTATCTTGCCAAATTTAAATTCCTATATCTTCTCTCGCTGTAAGCGGAGGGCGTTGAGTACGACCGATACGGAGCTGAATGCCATGGCGGCACCGGCCAGCATAGGGGAGAGGAATCCCGATGCCGCCAATGGAATTCCGATCATATTGTAAATCAAAGCCCAGAACAAATTCTGGCGAATGTTTTTCAAAGTGGCTTTGGCCAAACGAATGGCAGTGATGACATCTCGTAAGTCATTCCGCAACAGGACTACGTCGGCAGCTTCGATGGCGACATCCGTACCGGAGCCGACCGCAATGCCGATGTCGGCAGTTGCCAGTGCCGGAGCATCATTCACGCCGTCGCCGACCATGGCAATAATATCCCCGGTCCGGCGTTGCTTTGCTACATACTCGGACTTGTCGGTGGGGCGTACTTCCGCCATCACTTCGTCCATGTTCAACATATTACCGACGGCCTGTGCCGTATGACGATTGTCTCCGCTCAACAGATAGGTGCGCACGCCATATGCATGAAGCGCTGCGATCGTTTCTGCCGCTTCTTCTCGCACTTCGGAGGCAACGGCCAAAAGCGCCACCGGTTTTTCGGCCACGTAGAGTTCCATGCAAGTCTTGCCTTCTTGCTCCCAACGCTGCCGCAGCTCGGCATATTTCTCGCTGGCGGCACGTTCGATGGAAACTTTTTGTTGCTCATAGTTCCCCACTACACCCAATCCGGGGATTTCGGTTAATGAGTCGATGTGCGCAGACGTTATTCTTTCAGCCTCCGCATATGCCAGGATAGCTTTGGCAATCCGATGATTGGAGGCCGACTCCAAACCGGCCGCCAATTGCCAGCACGTCTCCCTTTCGAGTTCCGTCTCCCAATCGGTAACGACAAAACTTCCCTTGGTCAATGTTCCCGTCTTGTCAAAAACAATTTTGTTCAAGCGACCGGCGTTTTCCAAATGTTCGGCAGATTTAAAAAGAATGCCTCTTTTGGCCCCCATTCCCGAGCCCACCATGATCGAGGTCGGCGTCGCCAATCCCAACGCACAGGGGCAGGCAATGACCAAGACTGCAATGGCCCGCAGCAACGCCGTCTCCATATCCCCCGGAGTCAGCCATAGTCCGTAGATCAAGCCGGTCAATACTGCTAGACCAATGACGGTGGGAACGAAGTAACTCGCCACAAGATCCGCTATTCTTTGGATCGGTGCTTTGGATTGTTGCGCATTTTCCACGACACGAACGATTTTTGCCAACGTAGTCTCGGCTCCAACGGCCGTGGCCTTCATCGTGAACGTCGTAAAGCCATTGACCGTACCCCCGATAACCATATCTCCCGCATTTTTATCTACCGGGACACTCTCGCCCGTCAACATGGCTTCATCAATCGTCGCATGACCGGTCAGTAAAACTCCATCAGCCGGTACTTGTTCACCGGACTTGACCCACAATTCATCGCCTTCTTGAATTCGTGCAGCGGGGATATCTTCCCAAGTACTACCGACTTTGCGGTGTGCTATTGTCGGCGTCAACTGCAAAAGAGCGGTGATGGCAGTTCCGGTTTTTCGTTTGGCAACGGCTTCCAAATGTTTTCCCAATAGAATGAACGTAATCAACCAAGCCGAGGTTTCAAAATACAAATGCCCCGCCCCATAGAAGTATTGATACATTGAAAACAGGTACGCCGTGGTCGTTCCCATGACCACCAACACCTCCATCGGCAACGCACCGCTACGCAATGCGCTCCAGGCCCCTCGATAAAAAATCAGCCCCGGTCCGAATTGAACGACGGTCGCCAACAGCCACTCTACCCAGCCCGGCAACATCGGCCACCAGCCGGTCATACTGCCCAGCATGCCGATCATTAAGGGCAAGGCACAGACAAAAGCCACGAGAAAACGATTTCGGCTCTCTTGGTCATGTGTTTCTTCAAGCGGGGATTGCTCGGTTTCGACCAAACTCGCGCCGAAACCGATCTTTTCAATCCTCGCCAAAATCGCCGACGCCTGCGTAAGCTCGTCATCAAACTCCACTTCACCACGTTCGGTGATTAAGTTCACCGCTATTTTTTCTACTCCATTTATTTTCCCGACTACTTTTTCTATGCGAGAAACACAGGCCGCACAATGCATCCCTGTAATTTGAATCTGCTCTTTGCGTTTCATTTATCCAACCTCATATCGAATATATTCTATCTTCATTGTAGCATCTATTCCCTCAAAGTCAATCCGACCCGCCGAGTAAACTTGCGCGAATCCGATTTTTTTTGTATCGTAAGCAAAGGAGGGATTATGTACAATTCTATCTCAACCCATTTTCACTACGAAAGCATCATCCAGAAATCTCGCTTTATTGTAGATATATTTCCGATCAATAGCGAAGAAGAAGCCAAATTACTCTTGCAGGAGATCCGCAAAAAATATTATGACGCCACGCATCATTGCAGTGCGTATCGCCTGTATCCCGAGGCATTGCGGGAGCACTCCTCCGATGACGGCGAACCGGCCGGCACTGCCGGTAAACCCATGTTGAATGTTTTGCAGCATCGTGATCTGGTTCAGGTATTGGCTATTGTCACACGCTATTTCGGTGGCATCAAATTGGGCACCGGCGGATTGGTGCGTGCCTACGGCGGTACGCTTAGTGAAGCATTGGATGCCGCACTTGCCGAACACCTCTTGGTGCGGCATTCTCCGCATGCCCTTTTTCAATTGACCATTCCCTATGATTTATTGGGCGTCATGGAGAACGATTGGCAGGATCGCCCCTATATCATTCAGGAAAGGACCTTTTCCGAGGCGGTCACCATTACGATCGCTATCCCCGAGAATGAGGCGGTTACATTCTCCACTCGAGTAACGGAGCTCAGTGCCGCAAGAATTCAAATTGAGTCCTTAGGAATTACCTCCATTGCCTCGCCCATAAAACCTTGATTTAATATTCCGTTTGCGACTATCTTGAATAACTTCCCTGTATTTTACAAATACTCCGAATTGGAGTAAGATATGTTTGAGACTTGATCTCAATCCTGTTATCTGGGAAATAACAGGATACCTTCTTCACGAGCGGGCAGATCGTGATCCAGGATCCATACGGAAAAGAGACCGTGCGCGGTCTCTTTTCTTTTTTATCGAACAACGGCTTGACGTCGTACTGCCAATACGTACCGGACAAAATAAAAAACCGCCGCCGGCAAGTAACTTTCGCCACTTACCGAACGCTCGGATTTTTATTCTATATGGGAGGTCTATATTTTATTTTGTAGCAGCTTTGGCGGATTTCTTTTTTCCCTTCACGACTGCTTTCGGGCCAATCAAGACATGGTGATCGCCTGCTTCTCCTTGCATGCGCACCTCATCCAATGTCACGCTGGCATAATAATCCAAAAACACCTTGGCTACATGCGGCAACGGCCGATCCGCTACTCGTATGATCGATTTCCTCAACACGAAGTCGTCCGACAAATACGTTTGTCTGGAGCCCGGCCAAAGAGCCTCTCCTCTTTCCGTAGGAATCAGTGCGGCAACTTTCCCTGTCATTGCCCACGACATGGCGCTTCCCCGGGTCGTCCAAATGCACACTAAGTTGAAGTAATCCTCTAAATTGCCCAGTTCTTTGGCCAACATTCCGGCGCAACCTCCGGAAATAGAAAGCGGAATCGCTCTCAACTCTTCCAAGCTGACCGTTTCCCCCTTCGGAAAATACGGAAAATCGGCGCTGGCTACCAAGGTCATTCTTTCTTCGCGAGTAAAGAGCACTTCAAAATGTTCCGGCTGTGTCAACTCGGTATTGCAGATTCCCAAATCAGTCAAACCGCTCAACAGCTGCTCTTGTTG
>JAEZZT010000146.1 GCA_023418435.1 Bacillota bacterium
TTGATGGGCGCCGAGCCATGGCACTATTTTTACTATTTGCCGAAGTATGGAGATCATTTCGTTTATTGGGTGGATTCGGTATATCGTACCGGTAAGACGGAAGCGGACTTGCTCTTGGGAATGGCGGAAGCCGATACAGCGATCCAAGAAGTGTGGAAGGCTTGGATCGAGGCAAATGCCGGCCGTTCTCCATGGACTATCGCCACTTGTTTTTGGCGTGGAAAGGAGACACCGCAGGTAGAATATACCCACCGCCATCGTCATCAGTTGGATCCGGTGCAGGAGCAATTTGCTTGGGAAATAAGGACCTGGGGACAGGTGCATATTCCGTATCGCATGCAGAAGTTGCTCCAAGGGAAATACGCTCGCTGGAAAGCACCTCACCATGCCCGACGTCGGCACCCCTGGAGAGTTTGCCCACAGTGCTATTGGGAGCGATTGCCGCAATCATCGCCGGTGCGACGCGGCACGCAACGAACCCGACATCATATAGTTCGGGAGAGGGGAAAAGAAACGGCTTGATTGAATTTTGTGTATCGAGCGGATATAGACTATGGAGACTCACGGGAACGAGTCTCTTTTTCTATTTCTTGGGAAATGGGGAGTATAAATAAAATTATGACGAATACGATCGAGTCATAGCGAAGAGAATGAGGTTTATTTGGGTCTATAATTCGGAATGTGTCGAACGAATAAAAGAAAAATGCAGAAAATGAACGATTTTATCTAGAAGGAATGGTAGGCTCGTGTTAAAATAAAAGAAAAAGGTCAAATTAGGAGGAATCATGATTCGACGGATATGGGTGGCCAAACGTAAAGAGGTGGCTGAAACAGAAGTTCGTTTAGCTAAGGAATGGCGCGAAGAGTTGGGGATGAACTCTGTAGAAGGAGTGCGGATCTGGCACCGGTACGATGTGGAAGGTGCTTCCGCAGAGCTTTTTGCACGGGCCAAGACGGTCGTGTTTGCGGAGCCTCCTGTGGATGAGTGGACGGAAGACTGGACGCCGGCTACGGATTTCAGCTTTGCCGTGGAATTGCAACCCGGTCAATATGATCAGCGTGCCGATTCTGCGGAACAATGTTTGCGGTTGCTGGATCCTCATACGCAAGCAAGAGTCAAATATGCGACGGTTTATGAAGTGGCAGGCGCATTGAGTCCGTTGGAACGTACACGTCTGAAAGAGTATGTGATCAATCCGGTGGAAACGAGAGAGGCCTCGGCGGAGATGCCGACGACGTTGCAGGAAGAGTATCCGTCTCCGGAGAAAATCGCTATGCTGGAGGGATTTACTACCGCTACGAAGACGGAATTACAAACATTGGCGGGCGATTTGGGCTTGGCAATGGATTTGCCGGATTTGGCATGCATCCAGGAGTATTTTGCCAAGACGGCCCAACGTGAGCCGACCATCACCGAGTTGCGAGTGTTGGATACCTATTGGTCGGATCATTGTCGACATACGACTTTTGCGACGACACTTTCGCATGTGGAAATAGAGGAAGGGCATTTTGCCGCTCCGATTCGGGAAGCTTATGAAATGTATCGGGAGCACCATGCCGTGATGTTTGCGGAAAAACCGCGTCCGGAGACCTTGATGGATATGGCGACTTTGGCGGTACGGGTGTTGCGAGCGGAAGGCAAATTGCAGGAACTCGATGAGTCGGAAGAGATCAATGCCTGTACGATTCGTATCGAGGTGGAACGGGATGGCGGCACCGAGCCGTGGCTGTTGCTGTTCAAGAATGAAACGCATAATCATCCCACGGAAATAGAACCTTTCGGCGGCGCGGCTACTTGTCTCGGAGGCTGTATCCGTGATCCCTTGAGCGGCAGAGCCTATGTGTACCAAGCGATGCGAATTACGGGAAGTGCCGACCCGAGACAGGCGTTGGAAGAGACATTGGCCGGAAAATTGCCGCAACGTGTCATCACGACCAAGGCGGCGGCCGGTTACTCTTCGTATGGTAACCAGATCGGTTTGGCGACGGGCGAAGTCAAGGAGTACTACCACCCGGGCTTTGTGGCCAAGCGTATGGAGGTCGGCGCTGTGGTGGCGGCAGCTCCGGCGGAACAGGTGCAGAGGGAGATTCCTCAACCGGGCGATGTCGTGGTCTTGGTCGGCGGCCGAACGGGCAGAGACGGCTGTGGCGGAGCAACGGGCTCGTCCAAGGAGCACGGTGCGGACTCGCTGCTGACTTGCGGCGCGGAGGTGCAAAAAGGCAATGCACCGACGGAACGCAAGCTGCAATGTTTGTTCCGCCGACCGGAAGCGGCACGCTTGATTCGTCGTTGCAACGATTTCGGCGCCGGTGGGGTCGCGGTAGCGGTAGGTGAGTTGGCACCCGGCTTAGATATTGATTTGGATGCCGTGCCGAAAAAGTATGCGGGCTTGGACGGAACGGAAATTGCGATCTCCGAATCGCAGGAACGCATGGCAGTAGTTCTTTCTCCGGAAGACTTGGATCGATTTATTGCCTTGGCGGCAGAAGAAAACTTGGAAGCAACCGTGATTGCTCGCGTGACCGAGGAGAAACGATTGGTCATGCGGTGGCGCGGCGATACCATCGTGGATATTGAACGGGAGTTTTTGGATACCAACGGTGCCGCTCGGGAAGCCACGGTATATATCGAATCGCCTGCAGACAATAATTACTTTGCGACTCCGGAGCTGGCCACGGAGGAGATTCCGGCAGCGCTGGAGGCTGCGTTGAGTTCTCTGAACACCGCTTCACAGCAGGGGTTGGCGGAGCGGTTTGACAGCACGATCGGCGCGGGGACTGTCTTGATGCCGTTCGGCGGCAAACGTATGGTGACGCCGGTAGACGGCATGGTAGCCAAGATTCCGGTTCTGGAGGGAGAAACGAATACGGTCAGTCTGATGACGCATGGATATGATCCGTACTTGGCGGAATGGAGTCCGTTCCATGGGGCGTGGTACGCCGTGTGGTCTTCCTTGGCCAAAATCACGGCGTTAGGCGGCAATTGGCGCAAAGCATATTTGTCGTTGCAGGAATATTTTGAGAAGTTGGGTACGGCAAAGTCCTGGGGCAAGCCGACCGCTGCGTTGTTGGGGGCTTTTGCAGCCCAAACCGAAGCGGAGATCGGTGCCATCGGCGGTAAGGATTCGATGAGCGGTACTTTTATGGATTTGCATGTACCGCCGACACTGCTCTCTTTTGCCGTCGCACCGGGAAATGCGGCAACGGTGGTGAGTCCGGAATGGAAACACAAAGGAAATGCGTTGGTGCTCCTGGAAACGCCTTTGGACGAGTACGGCATGCCGGACACACAAGTGGCAATGGCGCATATGGATCGTTTGACAACGGCGACTGCCAATCATCAATTGGCGGCGCTCACTACGGTGGGACGTAGCGGAATTGCCGCATCGGCAGCGATTTCCTCTTTCGGAAATGACTTGGGAGTGAGAATCAGCACGCAGTTTACGCCGGGAGAGTTGTTTGCGCACAAACCCTTGGCGTGGATTGCGGAAATGACTCCGGAACAAGCAGAAGAATGGGCACAGGAGGAACATATTCGCATATTGGGAATCCTGGAGGGAAGCGAAATCATCTATGGTTCCGTGGCACTTCCGCTGGCGGATTTGTTGAAAGTTTGGCAAAATCCCTTGGCTCATGTATTTCCGATTCATGGGCCGCAGCCTGCGGAAAAGGTCGCAACTCCGACTTCGCAGGCATTGCCGCGTAGAACGCGTACAGGCATCTCGATTGTCAAACCGAGCGTATTGATTCCCGTCATGCCGGGTACCAATTGTGAAGTGGATACGGCACGTGCTTTTGCCAAAGCGGGAGCCGAACCGGAAATTATTAAAGTTCGAAATTTGACGGAAACGAGCTTGGAAGAATCGGTGCAGCAGATTGCGCAGGCGATCGAGCGGGCACAGATTATCGCGTTCCCGGGCGGATTTTCGGCAGGAGATGAGCCGGAAGGATCGGGAAAATTCATTGCGACCTTGTTCCGACATCCTTTGTTAGTAGAAAAGTTGACACATTATTTGGAGAATACAGATGGCTTGATTTTGGGTATCTGCAATGGATTTCAGGCCTTGGTCAAGTTGGGGCTATTGCCCTACGGCAAGGTGACGGATTTGACACCGCAATCGCCGACCTTGACCTATAATACGATCGGACGCCATGTTTCACGCTATGTGACGACT
>JAEZZT010000094.1 GCA_023418435.1 Bacillota bacterium
GCCGTTGCTCTATCCAACTGAGCTACTGGGACATATATACTTCTAAAAAAATGGTCGGAGCAGCAGGATTTGAACCTGCGACCCCCTGATCCCAAATCAGGTGCGCTACCAAACTGCGCTATGCCCCGCGACCTTAGCTATCTTATCATAGAGAATGCTTAGTGTCAATATGATGCGCGAGTTCAGCGCCCCTCAACACACTAAAATTCGGGCAAAATAATTACTGTCATATTTCTTTTTTTGCAATCATACCAATCTTTTTATCAAGTATACTACATTTTATCCGTAAATATATAACTCCTTAAATCAAGAGTTTCTTTGCCCTCATTTTCCAAGCAGCTTTTGCAAAACATCCCATAGGCCGATGGAAGTTCGATGATACACAGCATTGTATGCGGCTTTCTTCGGATTCTTTAGCAATCCCATGCCTTTCCTACCATAACCGGGGATGATTGCACGCTTCAGCGCCCTTTTCAAACGTCCGGTGGTACGAGCTTTGAATGAATGTTTCAAACTCGGACTTCGCAAACCGAATTTCATTTTTACCTCCTATTTATCTGTCGGCACGTCCCGCTTCTCTACCATGCGAACATAGCGATCCAAGAGCAACTCCCCACAGAAAGTGAAATACCGCAAGGGACAAACCGCATCCACACCGGTCAATTGCACCAATAATTTATCCAACGTGGTGGCCAAACCCTGGTAGCGTACTCGGCTATTGCTAATCACCACCGGCTGTACATCCTCATCCAAGACATAACGCAATTTTTCGCCGATATGAATTCCTAGTTCCCTAAAACGAAACGGTACATTTTCATAGCTGTCGGCAGATTTCCTGTCCGGACCGGACGCAGGTGTATTTGCCTTTTCACTACCGGTCGTTACCGAGCCTGCCATTGCCGCAGCGGCTTTCTCCCGGCTTGCCTTGGCGCTCGGCTCATTCGCCTGAGGCTTGTCTTTCCGGAAACGCGGATCGGAAATCTTCACCTCGAAAGCCAACCTTTTCTCTTTGCCGGGTTGACTGTCCTTAGAGCTCCGGCTGTCTTCCTTGACTCCGGCATACCATTCCCATGTTGACTTGGCGGAAGTCTTTTCCCGTCGATCGTTTCGGCGCTCCGTACTATCTTCGTTTTTCGATTGGGATTTCCTTGCCCATGCTCGTACCTGTTCGACCACTTCCTGATTCAAGTAAAGCTTTTCAATCGTGCCGCTGAGAACTGCCGACGCTTCCAAAATCTCATACACTCGCTGCGGCGACATCATGTAAAAGCCCCGCTTCCCACGACTGTTGCTCTCAAAGTCCGCATGCAAAAGACAAAGCACCCGGTACAAACGCTCATCATCCCAGATCGTCTTCGTCTCATAGTACGCATACAATAAATATTCCTGCGGTACCGCTTCCTCCCAATTCAACTTTTTGAGCCAAGCCTCCAAATCGGTCGTATAGTCGATCTTGACATATTGCGGAAATCCCGGATTCCATAGTACACAAATCACTGCCTGATCCGTTAGCCTCATAGTTCCTCCATTGCCATGCACGAAGTATATCTATTGTGTTTTTTATTTTTCTTTTATTTATTATATCACCAATCCAGGTATTTTGTATGCTATTTTCAACTCAATATAAAACAGCCCGTGTTCTTACCCTCAAGTGTTGGAGTGAAAACCATCGGACTGTTTTTATTTTCTCTAGTAGCGTGTCTTGACGACGCCGGGAGTCATGGTACCATCCGCATGCATCGTGCCGCCGAAGACGGGATATCCGCCAAATCTGCCATAGCTTTGAATGAGCTCGGCATGTTGCAGGACCTCCATATCTTCATCACTGATAACGAAATCAAGATCTGCGTTTTCGCGCATATGCTCCGGATTCGTCGACTTCGGCAGGACGACCATATTCATCTGCCAGCAATAGCGAATACACAATTGCGCAATCGACACTCCGTACTTGCGTGCCATGGCAGCGATCGCCTCATTTTTCAACATCTCGCCATGCGCAACGGGAGAGTACGCTTCCACCACCATGCCCAAAGAGTGGCAGTACTCAATCAATTCCAGCGGAGTATTGGTAATATGCGTCAGGATCTGATTGATCATCGGCTTTACCTTGGCTACCTCGAGGACGT
Source organism: Bacillota bacterium (assembly GCA_023418435.1). Classification (GTDB taxonomy): domain Bacteria; phylum Bacillota; class Negativicutes; order Veillonellales; family Negativicoccaceae; genus JAEZZT01. Next base: position 2,127 of record JAEZZT010000094.1, read on the forward strand.
TCTCCATGTCTTCACGTTGGAAATTCGACACGCCGATCGCCCGAATTTTGCCGGCTTCATAAGCCTCTTCCAAAGCCCGCCACGCCTCTCGGTTTCCCTGGAAGTAGCGATCTTCACTATGAAATTCCGCCCAAGGTTTGGGGCTGTGAATGATCATCAAATCGATATAACCGATGTCCAAACGGGACAAGGATTTCTCAATCGCCGCCTTGGCGCTTTCGTAATCTTTTCTTTCCGCTGCCAACTTGGTCGTAACGAAAATCTCCTCCCGTGCAATGCCGCTCTGTCTCACACCCTCACCGACACTGCGCTCATTGCCGTAAGCCTGTGCGGTATCAATATGTCGATAGCCGATGGACAATGCATCCTGCACGGCTTGGGCAGCCTGCGGTTCCGGAATTTCCCAAGTTCCCAATCCCAACTTGGGTATCTTCACACCATTGGCCAAAGTCAATGTTTCCTGCAAAATCATTTTCATCCCCTCCATACTGCTTTGCTACTATTATCATAGCACTCTGCCCTGACAATAACAAATGGACGAGCCCAACGGACTCGCCCACGATTTCCCCGATCCCACCCTCGGTTTCAATAAATCAGCGCCTGGTTCTGACTGTAAATGGTAACCTGTACACTTGTGACATTCACGGGCATCAGTTGTATTCTGTGCCGGCCCATCAGCATAAGATAAAAGAGTTCTGACACTCGCCTTTATTCAAACCTACCGACTGGTTCTTGCTTATTCGATGAGATCTACATCCCAGTTTTTCTGTTGTATTTCCAAATCCAATAAGCGATATTCTTTCGCTATTGCATCCGCCTTCTTCTGAAGGATTTTCGCATCCACCATGCTCTTCATTTTGATCTCACTCTGAGAATAGCGGACATCCTTGTATCTCGCTTTCTCAGCCATCTTGATTAACCGGCTATGTTTCGTCTTGAGACGATCGCGATCCACCAATGCATCTGCAAGGGGATAATTCTCACGCAACTCCGTAGCCTGATTTGTCCGATTGATGCCTTTGATCAACCGTGCCAAATCCTCTTGTCGAGCTTCGAATTGCTTGAGCAATATAACGGGGTCTTCCGTCGGTTCTTCGCCCTCCTGCACCAAGATATTACCATCAATTCTTTCCCGTAATTCGTTCAACTTCGTCATCATGTCTGCTCGTAAAATCAATGCCTCTGCTAATCTCATGTGCTGCCTCCTCATTAAACAAAAAACTGAAACTTCTATGGATCAATCAAGAATTGGCGTGGGCCAAGCTTCCTCCACTTCCGCAAAAATTCCCCGCAAGTGAGGATTCAAAAACTCCACTGCCTCTTCATACCATATTCTCGGTACGCCGAAGTACACCTCCGCAATGCCGCCTGTAATCGCGGCCAATGTATCACTGTCACCGCCCAACGAAACCGCATTGCGAATCGCATCTTCGAATGAAGTCGCCTCCAGAAAGGCTACCAATGCTTGCGGCACCGTGTCCTGACAGATTTCATTAAATTGATAGTCCGGACGAATCTCGTCCAAGGTAAAATCCAAATCATAATAATGCGCTTGCAAGTAGGCCTTGATCTCGGCTTGCGACTTGCCCGCTCTCGCCAGAAAAATCGCCACTGCCGTGGCCTCTGCCCCTTTGAGACCCTCCGGATGATTGTGACTCACGCCGGTCACCGCATGGGACAGGGCCTTCACTTCCTCCAGGGAATCGGCTGCCCAACCGACGGCACTCACACGCATGGCCGAGCCATTGCCGAAACTGTTGTACGGCTGAGGATCATCGCTGTACATCCATTCGCCGAAGCGCAAACCATAACCGCAATTCGGATACGGTCTGCCGATCCCCTGCATGCAACGCACCGCCGCCTGCGCCGGAATTTCCCCTTGTGCCGAATATTCCAAGAGTGCCTTGGCCACTGCCAGCGTCATAATGCTGTCATCAGTAACAAAGCAATTATCCGCCAAAAAGTCGAACTCCTTTGTTTTGATACGATCCCATTCAAAACGCGAACCCACTATATCTCCAATAATTGCTCCGATCATCTGTATTCCACCTTTCTTTTTTTATTTTATCCTCCTTTGTCACCATACGCAAGAATCTTTTTATTTTATGGTCTATTTGGGGTTTAATACGCCAAAACATCGTTTGCTTTTGCCTTTTCATGTTGACATCTCATTCTATCCATGCTCTAATTTTATTAACAAATCGACCAAGGAGGAACTATGAGCGAAAAAACAATGAAAGCCTTATCTCTTCACGCCGACTTTGCATTTGCAATTGCTGCCGGCGTCAAAACCATCGAATATCGTACCTGGCAGCCAAAGGAGCTCGGGGATATTCTCATCTGCACCAGCACCAGAAATCTGGGAGGTGCCTTTATCTATGGGTATGTCATCGCCATCGTCGAAGTCTACAAGGTCGACAAAGTGGCTCCCCGCAACTTTGAATGGCATCTTCGCAATGTACGCTTAGTGGAACCATTTCCAGTGAAAGGCAAGCTTCATCTTTATGATGTACCGCTCAACCAAATAACCATCATTGACTTTGATGAAATTAATCAAAAACGAAAAGAAAAAGGACTATATTTACTAGAAGAACAGTATGAAAAAATGGATCTATTATGGTATCTCTATGCCAGTATGGATCTATTAAAGGACAAAGAGTTGATCCTTTCAGAGTTTTCCTTCCTGTTTCAATTATCTCCTGAAGAATACAACCAAAGTTGGCGTGATGCATCACGCCAATGCTATGAATCTCTGATAGAGACCTCTGATGACGAGGATTAGTGAATAAACTTACTCATCCTTGCAACTCAAAATAAACCTTTAAAACATATAAAGGAAGACAAATAGAAAAACGGACACTTGCATAGAGCACCTTCCTTTACAAATAAAAGAAAGTTTCCAGAATAACCGGAAACTTTCTTTTATTTCATTTCCTCAAAAATATCCGCATCCTCTTTCCGCTCTATTTCTCCTAACGTTCTCCCATCCGCATTTTTCCAACAGTCATATCCATTACTGCTAGCACCTAGCACAAAACTCGCTGCGCCGGATGGGCTGCCAAAAAGCAAATCTTCTAAAGTCGTCCACGTTGCTTTATCTATCTTACTTGAATATTTTTCTCTAGCTCTAATCGCTGATCCCGAGCATGTCGGAGTAGTTTCCTGTGCAATTTGACTGTTTTTCAACACGATAAATCCTTCCGAAGTTCGTTTTCCGCTTGCTTCAGCTTTCTTAGTACTTATAATATAAATCTGCTCACATTCCGATTCTGCATTATCGGAGATAGCGGTTTTCTCTTTATTTAAAGGATCAAACACCTTATATCCTAAATTCCCTATAACTATTTTTACATGATCAATATACTCATCTAAATCTGCTTTTCTTTCCTCTGTCAAATTTCCACCTGAAGGATCATTTGCGTTCTCTACTCGATAACGAGATACTTCTTTTGCCATTTGATAGAATTGATTTTCCAACCAACTAATTTCAGTAAACCCCAGCCAATTGTTGGTCGTCGTAAATACCACTACAGTATTCCACCACTCTTTTGCATTATGTTCACTCACACGTAGCATAAGTCCTTTGCCGTTTTTTCTACTGCCTGCCTGACCGATATACACTTTGGGCTCCCCTTCATCAGACTCTCCAAAAAGAAAATATACTCCTGATTGATTCAAACACTCAATATTTTCTGCTTGTTTTAATTGAGTTCTTGGTATCTTGTATGCTACACCGGTCCAGTTTGCTAACGAACATTTGACAATTCCCGTCACATCTCCATCACACAAATATACCATAATACTCTTTCCACCCATTATTTAATTCCTCCTTATTGTAATTTTTCACTCCAATAAAATTCACTTATCTTCTATTCGTTTCCTCAAGTTCTGAAATTGACTAAGGATTTCTTTAATTTCACCGCTTTCCATGGAGTTTTGGATTTATGCCAATATTCATTTTCCCAAGTATAGTGATAGCATCTTACTAACTCTTTTAAAAGCTTTTGATTCATCATCTTTTCCTCCAAGTCAAAACAATCCATTTTTATTTTATTATATCAACAAGTTAGTTTATCGTTAATCTTCAAGACAAATATTCTACACTTATAAAATATCCTCCCTAATCTTCAGCCCCCCAAAACAATGTACATTAACTTCTGAAGAACTTCTAGCAAAAAGCATATTTTAAGCTATCTAATGATGCTTCTATAAAATTGGTAAATAGCTAGCGAGCCTGACTGAAGGAAAAAGTCATATCAAGCCAACAGTAACTACTCATTACTTCCGGCATAGCCACATCGCACGACTTGCCGAAAACCACATTCCCCTACGGGTAATTATGGATCGTGTCGGACATAGCAGCTCTAAGATGACTCTAGAGATCTATAGTCATACCTCGGAAAAAGGCGAACAACAAATCGTAGACTTACTCAATAAAAAAGAGACGGTATAAAAACCGCCTCTTTTAAGTATATTATTTTAGGATAGCATTTTTCAAACAATTTTGCTGTTTATTCTCAAAAAAGATAGCTAAAATATAGCTTTTATCCTTTACAACTTGCAACATCGCTCTACATTGACATTTCACACCACCCCTTTATTTACAAGGTTAGATACCTTATTTGTCCATCGTTCAACATTGAACAACATTGCCAAAAATAAAATGGTGGAGATGAGGGGAGTCGAACCCCTGTCCAAAAAC
>JAEZZT010000053.1 GCA_023418435.1 Bacillota bacterium
GCCCATAGGAACACTGCGGCCAGCAGTACCAGGCCGGTGAACTGGATGACATTTTCCGCTTTTTCCGGAATTCTTCTGCCGATGATGCCTTCGATCAAGGTCAATAACACACGCCCCCCATCCAATAAAGGCACCGGCAACAAGTTGATCAATCCCAGGTTCAAACTCAACATGGCGGTAAACAATAGCAGATTGATGAACCCGGTTTCCGCCACCGCACCTGCCATTTGTGCAATTCCTACCGGTCCTGCCAATTGCCCTGCCGATTGTTTTCCGGCCACAATGCCGGCCAATCCCAGCCACATTTGCTTCAACATTTGGTAACTGCGCTGGACACTGTAGCTCATGGCTTCCGTTACACTCACTTGTCGTTGCAAGATCTGCGGGGTGATTCCCAAGACTTTGCGCTCGCCTTCTTTCGTCGGCTGAATCTCGAGATTCAGATGACCGTCGGCACGCGCTACTTCCACCTGCAAGCTGTCTCCCGATGCTTGTTGGACCAAGGGCGAAATATCCGTCCATTGCCGTACGGATTTTCCGTCAATCGAGATGATGCGATCCCCCGCTTGCAATTGTTGGGAACTGACCGGTGCATTCGGCAAAACTTGACCGATGACGGGAGCCGGATTTGGTTCCGTCACACCTTGCACGGAGAATACTCCGAATAAAATCACGACGGCCAAGACAAAATTCATGGCGGCACCGGCCACCAACACCAACAAACGTGCCGGAATGGACCGATATATAAACGCCCTCTCGCGCGGAACATGATTTTCTTCGGCATCCGCCTCCGTCATGCCGGCAATGGAATTGAATCCCCCCAAGGGAATGATGCGCAACGAATACAAAGTTTCGCCGACTTGCTTGCTCCAGATTTTAGGGCCGAAACCGATCGCGAATTCATCGACCCGCATACCTGTACTTTTGGCCGCTATATAATGTCCCCATTCATGCACCAGCACGATCAAACCGAAGACAAATAAAGTAGCTAAAATAGTAATCAGCATAATCTACTTCCTTTTCCTTTTTTCGATATATCGGGCGGTGCAGCGACGAACTTCCGCATCCACTCGCAAGACATCCTCAATGACCGAAGCCGCTCCATAATCCGCATATTGTACCATCTCTTCGACTACGCGGAAAATCCCCGGATAGGATATCCGGCCGTCCAGAAAAGCGGCAACTGCCACCTCATTGGCCGCATTCATGACCGCCGGCAACAAACCGCCTTTTTGGCCTACCTCGTACGCCAATTGCAATGCCGGAAAGGTTTGCCAATCCGGCGGTTCGAATGTCAATTGCTGCGGTTGGGAAAGATCCCAGGCCGCTTCCGCCAACGGAATTCTCTCCGGATAGGAAAAAGCGAGCTGAATCGGCAGTTTCATACTAGGCATGCCCAATTGAGCCAAGTACGCTCCATCGCGGAATACCACCATGGAATGCACGATACTCTGCGGATGAACGACTACTTTGATTCGTTCATAGGGTGTTCCGAATAAATGATGCGCTTCGATGACTTCCAAACCTTTATTGAAAAGAGTCGACGAATCTACCGTAATCTTTTTTCCCATGGACCAAGTAGGATGTGCCAAACAATCTGCAATCGAAACATCTTGCAATTCAGCGGCAGTCTTTCCTCTGAAAGGACCGCCGGATGCCGTCAAGACAATCTCTTTGACACTTTCCGTCGCATATCCTTCCAGGCATTGAAAGATAGCACTATGCTCACTGTCCACCGGAATAAAGAAAATATTCTTTTCGGCCTGTGCTGCCATCACCAAATCGCCCGCCGCGACCAGCGTTTCTTTATTTGCCAAGGCGATATCCTTCGCAGCGGCTATCGCATGCCAGGTCGGAAGTATGCCGGCAGCTCCCATCACCGCCACCAAGACCATACTCGACTCCGACTCGGCCGGCAGCTGAGCCATGGCCTCTTCACCGCAGTATATCCGCGTAGGGCCGACATACCTGCGACGCAAACACTCGCCGGCAACCGGATCGGCTACAATGGCCAGTTTCGGCTGAAACTTCGTGATTTGTTGCTCGAGTAAATCGATATTGTGATGCGCACTCAGCACCTCTACTTGCCAGCGCTCCGGATTGTCCGCAATTACTTCCAAAGCCTGGCGTCCGATCGAACCGGTACTGCCCAAGATCGCTAGCTTTTTCATAAATTCTCCAAGACCAACAAGATTCCCGTCAAAAGCATCGGCGCCGCAAAAAGAATGCTGTCGAAACGATCCAGGATGCCTCCATGTCCGGGCAAAATATTACCGGAGTCCTTAACTCCGCAATAGCGTTTCAGTAGCGATTCAAATAAATCGCCGGCCGGTGCTGCTACACCGATCAGCAAGGCGAAGAACAACATGATCTCCCAGCTGAATGACCAATAATACGCATAAATCAAAAGTCCGATGATCACGGCGACCATGCCGCCCGCCAACCCTTCCAAGGTTTTGTTCGGACTGATTTTCGGTGCCAAGGGATGCTTGCCGTATTTTCTGCCTACAAAAAAGGCTCCGATATCACTGAACCAAGTCCCCAAGAGAGCGCAAAACACGAAGAATACGCCCCAATCGGCAAAGAACGGATACCCCACCAGGAAGTCCGCCCGTCGCAAAATCAGCAGCGAGGCAAACCCCAGGCCGATGTACAGCGCTCCGCCGGCAGTATAAAAGAGGGACGAGAAATCCCCCGCCTTACGCATGGCCAAAGCCGCGATAAAGATCCCGGGCAACAAGGCCGGTAAAGCCGCCAAAAATGTGGCTCGCGTACCTAATTGAGCGAAAAGAAAAATCACCGTAATCGTCGCTGCCATCGTCGATGCCGACACCATTACCTGCTTTTTTGCCAACATATTTTTATACTCTTGTACTGCCATTAAAGAGAGAACCCAAAGCACGATAGCCAACCACCAGCCGCCGAGAAAAATCAGGCCGATGGCCAAAGGCCCTCCGATTAAAGAGGTAATGACTCTAGTTCGTAACATATTATCCCTCGTTTATAATGCCGCCGTAGCGACGTTCCCGATTTTGATAAGACCGAACGGCCTCTACCAAATCATGCGGGCTGAAATCCGGCCACAACACCGGTGTGAAATAAAGTTCTGCATACGAGATTTGCCACAGCAAAAAATTGCTGATGCGATAATCCCCGCCGGTACGAATCAGCAAATCAACATCTTGTGCTGCAGACGGATACAGGTATTTGGCAAATTCCTTCTCATCCACATCGCTTTCTTTCCGACCGTCTGCGAGTATCTGTCGAACAGCTTTCAATATTTCATCCCGGCCACCGTAATTGATGGCCACATTCAAGACCATCGCCGTACCGGCAGCCGTCTCTTGCTCGAAATACTCAATATCTTTTTGCAAGGCTGCGGATAATTTGGATTTATCGCCGACAATGTAGCTGCGAATATTTTCTTTGCGCAACTCTTCGGCATACTCACGCAAGTACTTGGCAAAAAGGGACATCAAAAGCTTCACTTCCAATGCATTTCGTTTCCAATTTTCAGTGGAAAACGCATACAAAGTCAGCGTCTTGATTCCCATTTCCTTCGCCGCTTGCACAATTCGGCGAATATTTTGAGCCCCCGCCTGATGTCCCAGCGCTCTCGTCTTTCCCTGTAGTTGCGCCCAACGGCCATTGCCATCCAAGATAATCGCCACATGTTGAGGAAGATTCTGCTGTTTATTCTTCGACCACATATCGTTCTCCATACAGACGTCTTACCGCATCATTGACCGACTCACTGTACACTTGTTGCGCACAGTAGACGCATTCATTGCCACGCAGTCGGACCACGTAACCACGTTCCTTGCTGACTTGGTAATGGCGGCTGTCTTTTTTTGTTTCTACAATAGAGCAAGGCAGGCTCTGCTTCGCTGAATGGATGTCATCAAGCGGCAGCGGCCTGCCCAATTTTAAATCTCCTCGAGACATTATACTTCTAGTACTTCTTTCTCTTTGACCGCCATCAAACGGTCGATCTCTTCCATTTTCTTATCGGTCAAAGTTTGGACATCATCCATTGCTTTTTTCACTTGGTCTTCGGAAATGCCATCCTTCTTTTCTTCTTTCTTCAAGGAGTCGTTGCCGTCGCGACGGATATTGCGCACGGCTACACGAGCATCTTCGGTGCGTTTATGAACCAGTTTTACCAATTCTTTACGGCGTTCTTCCGTCAACTGCGGAATATTCAAACGAATCAAAGCGCCGTCATTATTCGGCACCAAACCCAAATCCGACATTTGGATTGCTTTTTCAATATCTTTCAATGTCGATTTATCCCAAGGTTGAATGGTCAACATTCTCGGTTCCGGGACGGAAACCGTTGCCATTTGAGCCACCGGCGTAGGTACTCCATAGTAATCCACTACAATTCCATCCAATAAAGAGGCATTGGCGCGCCCTGTACGAATCGTTGCAAATTCATGTTGCAAAGCTTCCAAAGCCTTATCCATTCTCTCTTCCAGATCCAACATAATTTCATCAAACATTCGTTTCACCTCCGATAATAGTTCCGATACGTTCACCCATGCATGCTTTTTCAATATTTCCCGGCGTATCAATGTTAAATACAATAATAGGAATACCATTATTCATGCAAAGAGTGATGGCCGTATTATCCATGACACCCAATTGACGCTGCATTACTTCAAAATAGGTCAAGGAGTCGAATTTAACGGCATTCGGATTGGTTTTGGGATCGTCATCATAGACGCCGTCCGTAAATCTCTTGGCCATCATGATCGCATCGGCTTCAATTTCAGCCGCCCGCAAAGCCGCCGTGGTATCCGTCGAAAAGAACGGGTTACCGGTACCGGCCGCAAAAATGACGATCCGGCCTTTTTCCAAATGACGAATGGCACGTCTGCGGATATAGGGCTCCGCGACCTGACGCATTTCGATCGCCGTCAAAACCCGTGTGCTCGTGCCCAACTGCTCCAATGCTTCCTGCAGTGCCAAGCTATTGATCACCGTCGCCAACATGCCCATGTAGTCGGCAGAAGCACGATCCATGCCATTGGCACTTCCCGAAATTCCTCGCCAAATATTTCCGCCGCCGACCACGACAGCCACTTCGATGCCCTGCTGTGCCACCGTGGCAATCTCTCTGGCTACCGATTCCGCTACTTGCGCATCGATACCGTAGCCTTTGTCACCGGCAAGAGATTCTCCGCTCACTTTGAGCA